>JBAVKY010000423.1:0-4458 GCA_049688555.1 Propionicimonas sp. | reverse complement strand
TCTGAGAACTCATCGAGTTCCACCAGCTCCGAGGAACCATCCTCACTCCTGCGAACCAAGGCGACGTCCAGCAGGGTGATGACCCCGGCGATGGCCACATCCCGCAGGATGGCGGTGACTGCGGCCGGCACCGAACCGGGCACGAACTCGACCATATACAGGTCCGCGGGTCCGTAGGTCATGGTCGGGACGCGGCGTCAGGCCAGGGCTTTGGCCTTGAGCCGGTCGAACTCGGCGGGCGAGATCGCCCCACTGTCCAGCAGCGCCTTCGCCTTGGCGATGCTCTCGGCCGGATCAGTACTGCCGGCGACCGAGCGCACGTAGTCGGCGGCGGCCGCACGCGACGCGGCCGCAGCCTCATACTCACGCTGACCCATGCTCTTGCCGCGCACAATGATGTACACCAAAGCAGTGATCGGCGGCGCGACGAACAACGCGACCAACCAAACCGTCTTCACCCAGCCGTTGATGCTCTGGTCGCGGAAAATGTCGACGATCACCTGGAAAATCACCATCAGGTAGGCGATGAAGAAGAAACCCCAAATCATCAGCCACAAGAAATCCCAAAAACCCACGGTCAGGTCCTCTCTTCGGCCACCGGCGCATTCACACCCAGCGGAAACCACACACCCCAACCGCCACCAGAGCGGGAGGCCACACCGATCATCTCCCCCTCCGGCACGAACCGCATCACCCCACCAGGGTGAACCGACACCACCAGGATCGACGACTGACCGCCGGTTCCCGCAATAGAATCGAGTCATGCCAACTCGAAGTGGCGCCAGTACGGCCACGGCGGTGACACTAATTCCCCGGCCTTCGCCGTTGGCGCACGCGATCGACCGACCGGCCGTTCGGTCGAAGCTGAACCACCTCGTCGAATCCAGGCGGGTGGTGGTCGTGATCGCACCAGCAGGATTCGGCAAGACCAGCGCCCTGAATTCCTGGGCTGGAGCCAGTTCACGCCTTGTAGCTTGGCTGTCGCTGACAACGTCCGATCGCTACCCCGAGCACCTGGCGCAGCGCATTTCGGCGGCGCTGGAGGAGCTTCGGCTGACTCCCGACGAACCAGGTGTAGAAGGCACTGATGAGAGGGACCGGGAATCAGTTGACGAAGACATCAGTGTCCTCATCATCGACGATGTCCACCTGGCTGCTTCGGCGGAGTCGCGCGCCATACTCATTCAACTCCTCGAACGGGCGCCGCGACGGCTGCACATCGTCCTAGCCGGTCGCCATTCACCACCATTCGGCCTGACCAGATTCCTGGCCAACGGCGAGTTGGATCGGTTGAGCCTGGATGACCTGGCCTTCTCGGCTGAGGAGGTGGAGTTGGCGGCGGCCGTCATGGGCCAACCGTTGACCAGCGCTCGGGCAGCAGAGCTCCACGCCCTCACCAAGGGCTGGCCGGTGGCGGTGAGACTGGCGCTGATGACCTCGCCCCGCTTCGAGTCGAACCTCCCAGCGGCGCTGCGGCTCGCCGCAGGCGCCGACATCCCGCAGTTGGTCGACTATCTCGTAGAGAACGTGATCGATCAGCTCCCGGCCAGCCTGCGTGCTTTCGTGCCAAGAGCATGCACGTGCGACTGGCTCACCGGACGCATGGCTAGTGAGCTCGCCGGCAACTCCCGAGGCGCCGAATTGCTCGAGCGGGCGTTGGCTCTTGGCCTGCCACTCGAACGGCGCGGGACGTGGCGAGGTGAACCGGTCTATCGCTGGCACCCGGTCATGGCCCAGGCTGGTAGAGCCATCCTGTTGCGTCGGGATCCCGAACTGGCGCTCGGCCTCCACCGGGCGGTGGCCCGTTTCCTGACCACGATTGACCCAACGGAGGCAGCGCGTCACTCACTCCGCGGTCACGATCCTGACTTTGCCGCTCAGCTGATCCGGTCCAGTTGGCTCGTACCGCTGATGAACGGTGAGTCGGACGTCATCGAAGAGCTGTGCGCGCAGTTGCCGGCGAGGTGGGCTGAGGACCCGCAGATCCTGGTTATCCGGGCAGTGTGTCGACGAAATGGGGATGACCCGCAAGCGGCGGCCGAGCTGAGTCTTCGGGCGTCGCTGGCCGCTGAATCCCTCGATCCTGAGGAACAGCAGAGCCTCGAGCTGACCGGCCTGCTAGCCCGTCTCTTCTTGGCCGACGACGAACAGGAGATCGCGGCAGCTTCAGCGGCGGCGCGGGTGGCACTGACCCGAGACTCCCGCGTCGGCGGGGACCTGAGGGCCTGCGGCACCTTGCTCATCGGCTGGATCGAACTGCGGTTGCGACACATGCACGTGGCTGCGCAACTCTTGCGGGAGGCAGCACAGCTATGTCAGGCCGAAGGGCTCGACACGTTGGCCGAACGTGCCCGCGCCAACCACATTCACGCCTTGGCGTTCGCGGGCGATTTCGTTGGCGCGAGCGCGCGGTTGGCAGCGGCCGGTTCCGACGAGAAAGCGTCCAGATGGCGGCTCACCGACGGCGGCATTGAGGCGTATACCAGAGGCTTCATCCGCTTCTGGCAGGGTGACCACGATGGTGCGTTGGTCGCCTTCCGACAGGCGGTGGAGAAGATCGGCAGCCCCACCTCCTTCTCCCAACTGGCCAGGCTTGGGCTGGTGCAGGCAGCGCTCGATCAGGGTGACCGCCTGGAGATCGCCAGAGCCGCCGCCATGCTGGACGACCTGCCGAGGGCGACGGTTCAGGGCATGCCGTGGGGCCTGTGGCACGCGATTTCGCAGGCCGGGGTGCTGGTGTCCCGAGGTGATTCCGAAGCTGCAGTTCGCGTGCTGGACACCAACTGCGCCGACGCTCCCTTTGCCCCCAACATGATGGCCCTGACCGCTGAGTTGTACTGGAAGTGCGATCGTCCGGGCCAGGCGCGGGCTCAGGCCGAGCTCTTCTCGGCTGACTTCCCTGCGTACCTGCGCACGAGCGGGCTGGTCGTCACCGCGCTGTGCGACCGGCTCGCTGGATCAACCGACACCGCCCACGCCCTTCTCGAAGAGGCCCTGGAACTTGGCGCATCGCTCGGCCTGGCCAGAGCATTCCACCTGCGCGACCGACGGCTCGAAGACCTGCTGGCCGAACACGCCACCAGAGGAAGCCGGCACGAGGCCTTCCTCGCCACTCAGATCGCCTATCACCGAAGCCGAGCCCAGGAACTGGGCGACAACACGCTGAGCGCGCGCGAGAGCGAGATCCTCGGCTACCTCGCAACCACCCTCACCGCCGCCGAGATCTGCGGATTGCTCTTCATCTCCTCGAACACCCTCAAGTCACACCTGCGCTCGATCTACCGCAAGCTCGGCGTCGACAACCGCCGAGACGCCGTCCGCATCGCCTGACGCCACCGGAGGTGTAAGTCGGCGGACTCAAGGTAGGCGAGACCACCCGGACCCCCAATCACCCCGTCAGGGTGATGCTCAGTCGAACTCCACCCAGCCACACTCGAAGTGCCCGGCCGGACGGAGAGGCAGACCAATGACCGAAGTCACTGCGGAGGCCTCGGCGCCTGCGATCCCACCGGACCACGCGCATGCGGTGGGGGAACCGCAAACCGCGCTCGAGCGAGCTGTGCCGCCTTCGGCCAGCCCCCCGGCGGATCGGGTCGGCCGGGGGCCGCTGCGGGTGATCGCCGGGCTTGCGAGCCCCTTCGCCTGGGCCTTCGTCGGCACCATCGGGGTGCTTCTGGCGCTGTCGCTCGGCTCCGCCGTGAGTGCCCTGTCCGGCATCCTGATGTCCGTCGGGGTGGCTCTGTTCGTCGCCCTGGCACTCGACCCGCTGGTGCTCCGGCACCAGGCCAGGGGCGCGACACGTGGTCGGGCGATCGGGATCGTGTGCACCGGTTTCGTGGTGGTCATCGGCGGCATCCTCGCGTTCGTCCTGCCTGCCGCGGTGGGTCAGGTGATCGGGTTCGCGAAAGCCGTCCCCGGGTACCTCGCCAACCTCAAGGAGTCGGACTGGTTCCAGGCTTTCATCGCCACCACCGGAGGGAGCGCCTTCTTCGACTCGGCGTTGGTTCAGGTCCAGACCTGGCTGTCCAACCCCGCCAACCTGTTCTCACTCAGCTCAGGTGTGCTGGCCTTCGGCGTGGGGGTGATGAATGCGATCTCCACCACGATGATCGTGGTGGTCCTGACCATCTACTTCCTCGCATCCCTCGACTCGATGAAGAACGGCCTCTACCAGCTCGCGCCGGCGCACGGACGCCCCCAACTCGCCGAACTCACCGAACAGATCACCGGATCCGTGGGTGGCGCTATCGCCGGGGGCGTGACGCTGTCGATCATGAATGCCGCCTTCTCCTTCGTCCTGCTGGCGCTGCTCGGGGTTCCCTACGCCGTCATGCTCGCCTTTCTCGCCCTGATCATCACCACGATCCCCATGATCGGTTCGGTGGTGTTCTGGATATTGGCCTCCGTCGTGGGGCTGCTGTATTCCGTGCCGGTCGGTCTGGCCTTCTCCGTCCGCTA
>JBAVKY010000422.1:0-6778 GCA_049688555.1 Propionicimonas sp. | reverse complement strand
ATCCAAGGCCCTCGGTGACTATGGGTGCCCGGCGCTCCGGGCATTCCCGGGCCACTCCTACCGTCACCACTCCGGCGCACCTAGACTGCCATCACCTGTCATCAATGACGTGCATGGAGGCCAACAGAATGTCCGTGGTTGATGAACTTCTTGCCGGAAAACCGACCACCGTGGGCGGTGTCCTCGCGTGGCGCGCCGGGCTTACTCCGTCGAAGGAGGCATTCCGCTTTCCGGCTCCGGACGGCTCCTGGACGTCCATCGACTGGCAGGAGACCCAGCGCCGGGTCCAGGTACTCGCGGCCGGTTTGCTGTCGCTCGGGCTGCAATACGAGCAGCGCGTCGTCATCGCGGCGAGCACCCGCATCGAGTGGATCCTCGCCGACCTGGCGATCAATCTGGCCGGTGGTGCCACCACGACCATCTACCCGAATACCCAGGGCGCCGACTTCGACTACATCGTGAGCCATTCCGGTGCCGTGATCATGTTCGCCGAGAATGACACCCAGGCCGACAAGCTGACGTCCAACCCCAGTACCAGCGCTGCGGTACACCGGGTCATCCTGATGGACGGCGACGGCGACGGCGGGCGTGTGCTGTCGTGGACCCAGTTCACGCAGCAGGGGGCCGCGGCGCTTCGTGAGAATCCCCAGGCGCTCGCCCAGGCTGCTGAAGCCGTCACCGGCGACACCCTGGCGACCCTGATCTACACCTCGGGAACCACCGGGTTACCCAAGGGCGTCGAACTCGTCCATCGCAGCTGGGCGTACGAGGGGTACGCCGTCGACACTCTGGACATCATCGACGAAGACTCGGTGCAGTACCTGTGGCTGCCGCTCTCGCACGTGTTCGGTAAAGCGCTCGTGGCCGTTCAACTCGCCATCGGGTTCGCCTCCGCGGTGGATGGTCGGGTAGACCGCATCGTCCCCGGCCTCGGCGAGGTCAAGCCGGACTTCATGTGCGGCGCCCCTCGTATCTTCGAAAAGGTCCGTGCCGCCGTCATGCTTTCTTCCCCCAGCGGCGGCGTGAAGGGACGGATCGCCCGCTGGGCCTTCGCCGTCGGCCGGGCCAGCCGCGAGTACCGCCTCGCCGGCAAGCCCATGCCACCAGCCATGAAGGTTGCCTACCAACTCGCCGATCGTCTGGTGTTCACCAAACTCAAGGACAGAATGGGCGGCAACATCCGGTTCTTCGTCTCCGGCTCGGCGAAGCTGAGCGCCCAGGTGCAGGCGTGGTTCTATTCGGCCGGACTGCTCGTCGTGGAGGGCTACGGTCTCACCGAGACCAGCGCCGTGACGTCGGTCAACCTGCCCGCCAAGCCCAGGTTCGGGACGGTGGGCCCGGCGCTGCCCGGTACCGAGATCCGCATCGCCGTCGACGGGGAAGTGCTGATCAAGGGCCCGGGGGTGATGCGGGGTTACCACAACGACGCGGAGCAGACCGCCGAGGCAATCGTTGACGGCTGGTTCCACACCGGCGACATCGGGAAGCTCGATTCCGAAGGTTACCTCACCATCACGGACCGCAAGAAGGACCTCATGAAGACCTCCGGCGGTAAGTACGTTGCCCCCGTGAAGGTCGAGACCGTGATCTCGGCGACCATTCCGTACGTCTCCCAGGCTGTCGCAGTCGGCGACGGGCGTAAGTACATCTCGGCGCTGCTCACCATGGACCGCGACAATCTCGCGAAGTGGGCTGCGCGGCACAACCTGAGCGAGCTCAGCTACGAGGAACTCACCCAACACCCCGACTTCCGGCGCACCATCGAGCGGTTCATGATCGCCGCCAACGCCAAGCTCGAGCGCTGGGAAACCGTGAAACGGTTCGCGATCCTGCCCACCGAGTTCAGCGTGGACGACGGCGGAGTGACCCCCAACATGAAGGTCCGGCGGACGATCGTGGCGAAGCGGTTCGCCGATGTGGTGGAGGGCCTCTACCCCGACGAAGCGAACGAGGCTGAGTGAGCAGCTTCGTCACCGAGGTCCCGCTGCGATGGGTGGATCTTGACGCCCAAGGGCACGTGAACAATGCCCTGGTGGTCGACTACCTTCAGGAGGCCCGCGTGGCCTTCTTGCTCTCGGGCGCCAACGCGCACCTGCTCGGCACGTCGGCCGTGGTCGTTTCCCACGCCGTCGAGTTCCTGCGCCCCATCGAATACACGGTGGAACCCGTGGCAGTCGAGGTGAGTGTCTGTGAGGTCGGTGCCGCACGCTACGGGGTCGCCTACGAGGTCCGTCAGGCCGGAAACGTCGTGGCCCGAGCGCGGACGGGGATGTGCGTCTTCGATTTCGCCGCCAATCGCCCGCGACGGCTGACGCCCCAGGAGCGCGGCTGGTTCGCCGGCCGACAGCAGGACAGCGAACCGCTCCGGCCACTGGCCCGGTTCCGGGTGGGGGAGGCCGCGCATAGCCACGAGCTGGCCGTCCGTTGGTCCGATCTGGATTCCTACGGCCATGTCAACAACGTCAAGCTCTTCGACTACCTCGCCGAGGCCCGGATCCGGATGAACCCGGGATACCCAGAACTCACCCGGATGCACCATGCGGCCGCGGCGGATCTCAGGTGGATGGTCGTGCGTCAGGACGTGGAGTACCGCGGCCAGATCACCCATCGGCTGGAGCCCTACCTCGTCCGGACGGCCTACGCATCACTGGGCCGCACGTCGATGACGCTGGTCGCCCAAGTCGAGGATCCGCTGGCGCCGGGCACCTTGTTGGGCAGGGCCCAGACCGTTCTGGTCTGCGGGGACGCAGCCGGACGGCCCGTCCCCATTCCCGAGGAGATCGCCGGGGGAGCAGCAGTCTGGCCGGCCGTGCCGCTGGCGTGACCCAGGCTCAGGCGGACGGACGCCGGTAGTCCGAGGACTTGCGGACGATCAGGTCCGGCGGGAACACGGTCTGGGTCGTCCCGTTGGGGTCCGTCAGCAGCTGATCTGCCGCGGCCCAGCCGATCTGTCGCATCGGCTGCCGCACGGATGTGAGCGGGGTCATCAGTTCCGAAGCCCAGTACAGGTCGTCGTAGCCCACCACAGCCACCTCCTGCGGGATGAGGATGCCCCGCGTCCGCAATGCTCGGATCGCGCCGAGCGCCACGATGTCGTTGATGCAGAAGGCGGCCGTGGGCTTGGGCTCAGGGCCGTCGAGTTGGCTGAGGATGGCGCGCTCGCCCGCGGTGGAGGTGGGTTGCGGGAGGTTCACGACCCGCAGGACTTCCGCCGGGTCGAGACCGAAGGCCGCAATGGCGTCGGTCGCCCCGCGGAGCCGGTGCTGCGACTGCTGCAGGTGCTTGTCCGCGCCCAGAAAGACGATGTGGCGGTGGCCCAGCTGCAACAGGTGCTGCAGTGCCAGCCGTCCGCCGGCCACGTGGTCGCCGCAGACCGACGCGTGGTCTTCGCTGCTCGAATCCATCAACACCGAGGGGATCCCAAACGTCGCGAGCTCACGCAGCCGAGCCCCCGTCGACGGGATGGGGGTCAGCAGCAGGCCACGGACACCCTGCTCGGCGAACTGCCGCACGAAGCGGGCCTCGCGTAGCGGGTCCTCATCGGTGCTGCACACCATGAGCGTGTGCCCGTCCAAGGCCAACCGGTCCTCGATGCCACGAGCGATCTCGGTGTAGAAAGGGTTGCGCAGATCCGTCAGGATCGCACCCACGGTGGTGGAAACGCCGGCGCGCAATTGTCGGGCCGAGGCGTTGCGCATGAAGTTCAGTTCGGCCATGGCCGCCTCGACGCGCTGCCTGGTTCGCTCCGTGACAGTCTCCGGTCGATTCAGGACGTTGGAGACGGTTCCCACCGAGACGCCGGCCCGTTGGGCGACATCCTTGACGCTCGCGCGTTGCCTGGTAATTGATGACCCCGTTCGCTCGGTTGGGCCGCAGTCTAGTCGTGAAACGATCCATGGTTGTGACCAAGGCAGCCTGGCGGGACTGGCCTGAACGCGAGACCCTGTCCGACAGGCAGTGGTGCGAATCCCCAAGGTCAGCGCCGGTAGGTGATGCGGCCTTTCCAGATCGTCGCGACCACCGGATCAGGCAGGTCGCGACCGTGGTACGGGTTGTTACGGGAGCGGGAAGCCGAAGCATCCCGGTCCACGGCAGCACGCGCCGCGGGATCCACCAGAACGAGGTTCGCCGGTTCTCCGACGCGGATCGGCCGGCCCTGGCCCGCCAGCTGAGCGAGGCGGGCGGGGGTGGTTGCCATCCGGTCCACCAGCGTCGGCCAGTCCATCCGTCCGGTGTTGATCATGACCTCCATCACCACCGACAGGGCCTGCTCGAGGCCCAGCATGCCGGGCAGCGCGACATCGAAGGGATGGTCCTTGTCCTGGCGGGCATGCGGGGCGTGGTCGGTGCCCACGGTGTCGACCGTGCCGTCCGCCAGAGCGTCCCGGAGCGCCTCGAGGTGTTCGGCTGTTCGCAGCGGCGGGTTCACCTTGAACGTGGTGTCGTAACCCTCGACCAGCGGGGTGTCGAGCAGGAGGTGGTGGGGGGTGGCCTCGGCCGTCACTTTGATCCCGCGGCGCTTGGCCCACCGGATCACGTCGATGCTCTCGGCCGTGGACACGTGGCAGACGTGTAGCCGGGAATCGGTGAGTTCGGCCAGTTGCACGTCGCGGGCGACGATGACCGACTCGGCCTGCGACGGCCAGCCTTGCAGGCCAAGCCGACCGGAGATCTCCGATTCGTGGCAGCAGGCTCCCGGACCCGCCAATCGGGGGTCCTGGGAATGCTGTGCGATCATCCCGCCGAACGGCTTCACATAGGTCAGTGCGCGACGCATCAGCAGCGAGTCCGACACGCAACGCCCGTCGTCGGAGAACAGCCGGACGTGGGCCTTCGATCTGGCCATCAGGCCCAACTCGGCCAACTCCTCACCGGCAAGGCCCTTGGTCACCGCGCCGACCGGCACGACCTGGCAGTGCCCGTTCCGCTCGCCGAGACTGGCGATGTATTCGGCGGCCTCCGCGGTGTCGGTGACCGGGTCGGTGTTCGCCATGGCGTGCACGCAGGTGAAGCCACCGCGCGCCGCGGCGCGCGTCCCGGAATCGACCGTCTCAGCATCCTCGCGCCCGGGCTCGCGCAGGTGGGTGTGCAAGTCCACCAGCCCAGGCAGGGCGAGCAGTCCGTCGGCGTCGATGCGCTGGACGCCAGCCCCAGCCTCCGCCGGGTCACGGAAGACGCCGTCAACGACGTGGAGGTCGCATCGGGTGCCGTCGGCGGTGGCGGCTCCGGTGATCAGCAGCGGTGTCACGCGATCTCTCCTTGTTCCGATCCACCGAGCAGGTGGTACAGCACGCTCATCCGGATGGCAACGCCGGCCGCGACTTGTTCGAGCACGAGTGAATTCGCGGCGTCCGCAGCTTCGCTGGAGATCTCCACCCCGCGGTTCATCGGCCCGGGGTGACAGATCGCCGTGCCGGGCTTGAGCCGGTTGAGGCGCTCCAGGCTGAGGCCGTAGCCCTCGGCGTATTCCCTGGCGGTGGGGAAGAAGCCGCCGGCCATGCGTTCTCGTTGCACCCGGAGCATCATCGCCACGTCAATGCTGTCGATGACGCTGTCGAAGTCGCTGGTCACCTCGCAGCCCCAGGATTCGACCCCGGGAGGCAACAGGGTCGGGGGAGCGACCAGGACGATCTCGGCTCCCAACGTGCGCTGCAGCAGGACATTGCTGCGCACCACTCGGGAGTGCAGCAGGTCCCCGACGATGGCGATTCGCTTGCCCTGCCAGCCCTCGCTACCAAGTGAGCGGAAGTGACGGCGCATGGCGTAGGCGTCCAGCAGGGCCTGGGTCGGGTGCTCGTGCTGTCCGTCCCCGGCGTTGACCACGTGGGCGCGTACCCAGCCGGCCGCCTGGGCCACGGCTCCGGAGGAGGAATGCCGAATCACGAAGGCGTCCACGCCCATGGCATCGAGGGTGAGCATGGTGTCGCGCAGCGATTCGCCCTTCGACGTGGACGATCCTTTCGCCGAGACGTTGATCGTGTCGGCCGAGAGCCACTTTCCCGCGATCTCGAAGGAGGTCCTGGTCCGGGTGGAGTCCTCGAAGAACATGTTGACGACGGTCCGGCCGCGCAGCGTCGGCAGCTTCTTGACGGGCCGGGTCTGTACCTGCTGCATCTGTTCAGCCAGGTCGAGGATGCTCTCGGCCTCGCTGAGGCTCAGGTCGCCGGCGCTCAACAGGTGTCTCACGATTGCTTCCCCCTGACCCGGGTGATGGTGACCCGGTCGTAGCCGTCCACCTCGGTGAATCGGACGGCTACCCGCTCGTCGGAACCTGTGGCGATGCTGCGGCCGACGTTGTCGGCAGCGATGGGCAGCTCGCGGTGGCCGCGGTCGATCAGCACCGCGAGCCGGACGGCGCGTGGCCGCCCGAGATCACGCAGGGCATCGAAGGCCGCAGCGATCGTGCGCCCGGAGAACAGGACGTCGTCGACCAGAACTACGACGGCGTCATCGACACTGCCCGGAATCGACGTGCGACCGACCAGCCGGGTGGGGTGGCGCCGCAGGTCATCGCGATACATGGTGATGTCGAGTTCGCCGACCCTCACGGGCGTGCCCTCGATCTGCTCGATCCGTCCCGCCAACCGGTGAGCCAAGCACACCCCGCGGGTCGGGATGCCGAGCAGGAGCAGGTTGGCGGAGCCATGGTTGGCTTCCAGGATCTGGTGAGCCATGCGGGCCACCGTCCGGGCGAGCTCGGTCTCATCGAGGATGACTCGAATGGGCTCGGTCTCGGGGCTGCCAGTGGGTGGCTGACTCACCGTGGTCGCTCCTGTAG
>JBAVKY010000421.1:0-1558 GCA_049688555.1 Propionicimonas sp. | reverse complement strand
GGCTCAACCTCTGGCCATCCCGGCCTCGTTCTCGACGGATCCCCGCAACGGCTTCACGGTCACCACCGGCCAGACCGTCCCCCGGGTCGGCACCACAGCTATGCCCGACTTCATCGGGCTGGGTGCTGCCAACGACGCGAAGTTGACCCGGCAACTGGCGGATATCGTGCGCCAGGAGTATCGGGCCATGGGGTTCCAGATCGCTCTGTCACCGCAGGCGGACCTTGCCACCGAGCCGCGGTGGACGCGCATCAACGGCACCTTCGGCGCAGACACCTCGACAGTCCGCAAGCAGGTTGAGGCGTTCGTCGAGGGAATGCAGGCAGGTGACGACGGGCTGACCACATCCAGCGTCGCCACCGTCACGAAGCACTGGGCCGGCTACGGAGCCGCGGACCAGGGCTTCGACAGCCACTACTACTACGGCCGCTACGCCACCTTCCCAGGCGACAATTTCGCCGAGCACCTCAAGCCCTACAAGGGCGCCTTCGCCGCCAAAACCTCGGGGATCATGCCGACCTACTCGATCCTCAAGGACTTGGTCTACCGCGGCCAGCCGGTCGAGCAGGTGGGAGTCGCCTACAGCCGCTACATGCTCACCGACCTGCTACGTGGCAAGTACGGCTTCGACGGAGTGATCGTCTCCGACTGGGCCATCACCGGCAACTGCCCACAGGAATGCCAGGCGGTCAGGCCCCCGGCCCGCTTCGTCGGTCCCTGGGGCGTCGGGATGCCGTGGGGTGTCGAAGACCTCACCCGCGCCGAGCGGTTCGCCAAGGCCATCAACGCTGGTGTCGACCAGCTGGGCGGCTCCGACGAGCCCCAGTTCATCATCGATGCGCTGAACCAGAACCTGCTCACCCAGCAGCGCGTCGACGAATCGGCCCGCCGCGTGCTCATCCAGAAGTTCCAGCTCGGCCTGTTCGAGAACCCGTACGCCGATCCTGACGCGGCCGCCGCAATCGCGGGCAACGCTAGCTTCACGGCGATCGGAGACACCGCGCAGGCCAAGTCACTCACTCTGCTCAAGAACAACGCCCGCCTGCTGCCCCTGAGTAAGAAGAAGACCCAGAAGGTCTACCTCTCGGGCGTGTCCGCCAGCGTCGCCGAGGCACGAGGCCTCACCGTCGTGACCAACCCCGCAGACGCCGACCTGGCAATCGTGCGCCTGAGCGATCCGCGCAGCGGTCCCGACCTGACCGGGCTTGACTTCACCGGCACCGAGGCCGACTACATGGCCTTCCGTGCCGCTGTGGACTCCGGCGTCACCACCGTGGCAGTGCCCAAGCTCGACCGGCCGCTGATCCTGACCGGTGTGATCGCTGACGCTGACGCCGTCCTGGCCAACTACGGGGTCTCCGACGAGGTACTCCTGGACACGCTCTACGGGACGCGAGCCCCTGGGGGACGCCTACCATTCGAGTTGCCGTCCTCGATGGCAGCGGTCGAGGCGCAGAACGGGGATGTCGCCGACGACAGCGTCGACCCGCTGTACAAGCGCGGCTTCGGCCTGAGCTACCGAGGCTCAACACACCACTCGAAGTCCTAACACCCGGAC
>JBAVKY010000420.1:0-3059 GCA_049688555.1 Propionicimonas sp. | reverse complement strand
GACCTGAGCCGGCGCATCGACTCCGGCTACCTCGCCAAGCTCGTCGGCGAACACCGGCTGACTCTCGACGAAGCACTCGAAACCGCCACCGACCTCGTCGTGGGCAATCCCCGAAAGGCATTCAAGCTATGACCGCAGCGACCCTCTCCCGAGCGGCCGGCCACGGCCGTCCCGCCGCACCGGTACGCATCGTCCACCTCGGCGTCGGCAACTTCTTCCGCGCCCACCAGGCCTGGTACACCGACCAGGCCCCGGACGCCGCCGAGTGGGGCATCGCCGCCTTCACCGGACGCTCCGCCGCGATGGCCGAGGCGCTGGCGCCCCAGGGCGGCCTGTACACCCTGATCACCCGCGGCACCGACGCCGACTCCTTCCAGGTGATCTCGAGCCTGACCGCCGTCCATGCGGCGGGCGAGCACGACGTCTGGCTGGGTTACCTGCGTTCGCCGCAGCTGGCGATCGTCACCCTCACGGTCACCGAGGCGGGCTACCTGCGAGGTCCGGACGGGGGCATCGACCTGGCCAACAAGGCGGTGGTCGCCGACGTCGCCGCGCTGCGCGCCGGCGCCTCGACCCCAGTCACCACGACGCCGGCCAAGATCGTCGCCGGACTGCTGGCCCGGCGGGACGCCGACGCCGGCCCGCTGGCGATCGTCTCCTGCGACAACCTGTCGCACAACGGCGAGGTGCTTTCCCGGGTGGTCGCCGACCTGATCGAGCAGGTGGATCCGACACTGGCCCGGTGGGTCGAGGCGAACGTCGCCTTCGGCACCACCATGGTCGACCGAATCACCCCAGCCACCACCGATGAGCACCGCGCCTCCGTCCTGGCCGCGACGGGGCTCGTGGACGCAGCCCCCGTCCCCACCGAACCGTTCAGCGAATGGGTGATCCAGAGCGAGTTCCCCGCCGGGCGTCCCGCGTGGGACGCAGCGGGGGCCCGCATCGTCGACGACGTCGCGCCCTTCGAGCGACGCAAGCTCGCCCTGCTCAACGGCTCGCACTCGCTGCTGGCCTACGGAGCCACGATCCTCGGCCACGAGACCGTCGCCGACGCCATCGCCGACCCCCGCTGCCAGGCGTGGGTCGAGCAGTGGTGGGACGAGGCCTGCGCGCACATCCCGCTACCGGCCGAGGACCTGACCGCCTACCGGCTGGCCCTGCTCGACCGCTACCGCAACCCCAACATTCGGCACGCCCTGGCGCAGATCGCCTCGGACGGCTCACTCAAGATCGCGGTGCGGATCCTGCCCACGCTTCGCGCCGAACTGGCTGAGGGTCGCGTCCCGGCGGGTGCCGTCCGCGCGGTCGCTGCCTGGGTGCAGCACCTGCGGGGCCTGGGCGCCCCGGTCAAGGACGTCCGCGCCGCCGAGGTGCTCGCCCTGGCCGAAGGGACCCTGGAAGAGGCCGTTGCCAAGGTGCTCGCCTTCCTCGACGTCGAACTTGCCGGCGACGATCGGCTCAGGGCCGCCGTCCTAGCGCAGGCGACAGAGCTCGCCGAGCTCGCCCACTGATCATCCGAACCACTGAAAGGCACGCCATGTTGCTCCGCCAGGACGCCCGTTGGTCCCTCGTCGTCCCGACGTCGATGGGGGTCCGGATCACCCCCGAGAACCGCCAGCCCGTTCACACCGCCGACCGCTTCGTTCTCCAGCCGACCAGCGCCGAAACCAACGTGGCCGCCGTGGTGTCCTACCTCGGCGAGCCCACCAAAGTGCTCACCGCGTTCGTGGCCGGCTCGCCGATCGCGGCGATCATCAAGTCCAACCTCCGCGCACGGAACATGAGCTACGAGGGTCCCGAACTGCCCCAGGGTGACGCCTGGGGTCTGCGCCACCAGTTCAACATCGCCGACTCCGGCTACGGCGGACGCGGACCGCGCGTCTGGAACGACCGCGCCGGCGAGGTCGGCCGGGAGCTCAGCGCCGACCAGTTCGACCTCGACCGGCTGTTCGGCGAGGAGGGCGTGAAGATCCTGCATCTGTCGGGCCTGATCGCGTCGCTATCACCCAAGACGTCGGCGTTCTGCGTCGAACTGGCCAAGGCCGCCAAGCGGCACGGCACGCTCGTCAGCATGGACATGAACTACCGCGCGTCCTTCTGGAAGGGTCGCGAGGAAGAGCTGTCCAAGGCTTTCCACGAGATCGCCGAGCTGTGCGACATCCTTTACGGCAACGAGGAGGACTTCCAGCTCTGCCTGGGCATCAAGGGCCCGGACGCCGGCGGCGAGGGCATCGACGCCAAGATCGAGGGCTTCAAAGAGATGATCGGCCGCATCAGACAGGCGTACCCGAACGCGTCCTGGATCGGCACCTCGCTGCGGGAGGTCGTCTCGGCCAACCACCACAAGTGGGGCATGATCCTGTGGCATGGCGGCGAGTTCGTCGTCCTGCCGCTGCGCGACATCGACGTCATCGACCGCATCGGCGGCGGCGACGGCTCGGTCGGCGGGGTCTTGTACGGCATTCTGAAGGGCTGGAATGTGGAGCAGTGCGCCCAGTTCGGGTGGGCGACCGGCGCCCTGGCCGCGACTTCTGTCAACGACTATGCCGCCCCCGCGGACGAGGACCAGGTCTGGGCGATCTGGAAGGGCAACGCGCGCGTCCAGCGCTGAGCTTGGACGAGTGTGCCGTCGAGCTTCGCGTGCAGGGGCTCAGCGGCTGGTCGTGTGGTACCCGGACGCCCCGGACGCCGCTGCTCCCTCGAGCATGATTCATACACTTGTTCGATATTTTCATGTGATTCTCAGGTTCACTAGGGGGTTCTGGGGCCTCCTGCGACGGTTTCTGTCAGACCGCCCTGATTGGCTTGGTACATGGGAAACCAGCCAGCAGTACAGATGCTGCAGTCGATCGGGGTGATCCTCGACGGTCTCGACCCGGCCATGGTCGGGGCGGGGGAACGGCTGGGCTGTGCCCGGCAGGCACGCCGGTTGGCGTCGCGGCTGACCGCGGTCGCCGGGCTGCTGCTCGCCGACGCCGAAGCGGCCCGCGAATCGCTGCGGACCGCGGGGACACCGACCACGTCGTGGATGGCGATCGACGGTGACCTGTCGAAAC
>JBAVKY010000419.1:0-2756 GCA_049688555.1 Propionicimonas sp. | reverse complement strand
CTCTTGGTGTGCGGACTGCCGGGTCGAGGCCCCCGACGTGCAGATGGCCTACGAACAGCACCGGGCTGACGGACTCGAGGTGGTAGCGGTGTATCTGTCGGAGGACTCGGCCGCGGTGAAAGCCTTCACCGGCCGGTTGGGTCTCACCTTCATCCACCTGCCCGACCCGACGAACGCGGTGTCGAGCGGGTATGGCGTGCCAGGAGTGCCTGCCCACTTCTTCATCGACCGGTTGGGGATGGTTCGTTCCGTCCAACTCGGGGTGCTCACCCCTGAGGCGACCCAGTCAGCTTTGGCGCAGATCATCGACGGTTAACAGCTCACCGTAATGTCCGGGCTCCTGGGCTGGACAACAAGATCGGGGCCCGGAGAGGACCGGGCCAGGCGTCCGCCCGGCCGCGACCCGGCCCCGATCTTGCCCGCCGACTGGTGGGAGGAAGCCCGCACCGCGGATCAGTGGGATGTTAGCCCGGAGTCGAACCGCACGGGGAGCACGTTAGCGGCTCGGCCTGCCGCGTTGTCCCGGGTGTGCCGGACGGGCGCGCCGCGACGAGGTAGCGTTGCTTTCGACCACCTGAGCCTCGCGCGCGACCGACCCAGATCTGCTCTTCCGCTGGAGGGCAGGAACGTTGATTCCGTCACCGTTTGGCGAAGTCGTCGGGGGACTCAGGGGCCAGCGCAATTACCTACGAAGCCGTAAGTTACGGTACCGTAAGGTATTGCATCCCCGAGTCCTAGGAGAATCCCGGTGACAACGACGCATCCGCCAGTGGTGATCCAGGGCGGCATGGGCATTGCCGTATCGTCTTGGCGGCTGGCACGCGAGGTAGCACTGAGCGGGCAGCTGGGCGTGGTCTCTGGCACCGCCCTCGACGGCGTGCTGGCCCGCGTCCTGCAGGATGGTGATCCGGGCGGGCATCGCCGCCGTGCCATGGCCGATTTCCCGTCCCCGGCGATGGCCCAGCGGGTGCTGGACGCCTACTTCATCGAAGGTGGACGCGAGGCCGGCAAGCCCTACCGACCGCATCCCACCCTCACCATCGCGCCGAGCCGGCCTGCGATCGAGCTGAGCCTGCTGGGCAATTTCACCGAGGTGTGGCTGGCGAAAGAGGGCCATTCCGGTGTGGTCGGCATCAACATGCTGGAGAAGGTCCAGACCGCCAACGCCTCGGCCATCCTCGGCGCGATGCTGGCCGATGTCGACTACGTCATCATGGGTGCCGGCGTGCCGCGCGAGATCCCGCGGCTGCTCACCGAATTCGCTGCCGGACGCACCGGTCATCTCACAATCGACGTCGCCAACGCCACCAAGACGCACCGGGCTGCCCTCGATCCGGTGACCTATCTGGGAGCAGACTTGCCGAAGCTGCGCCGTCCGCAGTTCCTGGCGATCATCTCGCTGCACGTGCTGGCCGGGTACCTCAACCGAGATCCGGAGATTCGCCCCGACGGTTTTGTCGTCGAAGGTCCCCGCGCTGGCGGGCACAGCGCCCCACCACGCGGGAAAATGGTGCTGGACGACGACGGCGAGCCGATCTATGGTCCGAAGGACGATGCCGACCTGGCGAAGATCGCTGAGATCGGACTTCCGTTCTGGCTGGCCGGTGGTTACGCGTCGCCGGAGAAAGTTGCCGAGGCGCGGGCGGCGGGAGCCGCTGGCGTCCAGATCGGCACGTTGTTCGCGATGGCGGAGGAATCGGGGCTGACACCGCGGCTGCGGAAGCGATTGGTGTCCCAGCTCGTCGCGGGATCGCTGGTCGTGCACAACGACCCACGGGCTTCCCCGACCGGCTTCCCGTTCAAGGTGGCCGAACTGACCGACACGCTGTCTGAAGAGGTCAACTATCAGGCCAGGGAGCGAATCTGCGACCTGGGGTACCTGCGCTCTCCGGTCGAGCGGGAGGACGGTTCGATCGCCTATCGCTGCGCGTCCGAGCCGGTGCACATGTATCAGCGCAAGGGCGGCACCGAAGAGGAAGTCGTGGGCCGCAAGTGCTTGTGTAACGCTCTGATGGCCAACATCGGCCTCGGCCAGGTGCGCCGCAGCGGCTATGTCGAGGAGCCGGCGGTCACCCTCGGGCAAGACCTGGTCGGCGCCGAGCTGCTGATCGCCAAGTATCCCGAGGGTTGGACGGCGCGGCAGGCCGTGGATTGGCTGCTCTCGGAGTAAGTCGACGGGCAGTCGGGCTTCAGTCCGTGCTGCTGTGCCGGGGTTGACCCTTGGGTCTTGGGGTTGAGCCTTCCACGGCATGGTGCACGCCTGGCCCTTGGTTCGGGCTGTGGGTCGTGAGACCGGTGGGTCTCATCAGTGCGGCTTTTCGCTGTCGAGGCCTGCCCAGCGTCCTTGGGGGTGCTGGTCGAAGCGCTGGTCGTCAGGCCAATCCGGCTCTCCGCGGCACTCGCATCTATTCGTATGCCTGTTCGATATTCTCATGTGATTCTCAGGTCTACTAGGGGGTTCTGGGGCCTTCTGCGACGGTTTCTGTCAGGAGGCCCTGATTGGGTTGAGTACATGGGAAACCAGCCAGCAGTGCAGATGCTGCAGTCGATCGGGGTGATCCTCGACGGTCTCGACACGGCCATGGTCGGGGCCGGGGAACGGCTGGACTGTGCCCGGCAGGCACGCCGATTGGCGTCGCGGCTGACCGCGGTCGCCGGGCTGCTGCTCGCCGACGCCGAAGCGGCCCGCGAATCGCTGCGGACCGCGGGGACACCGACCACGTCGTGGATGGCGATCGACGGTGACCTGTCGAAAC
>JBAVKY010000418.1:0-2065 GCA_049688555.1 Propionicimonas sp. | reverse complement strand
GAACTGGGGCAACCCCGTGGAGTTGATCCAGGCGAGAATCAGCGCACCCATCAGCACTCCCCAGACGTTGCCCATCCCGCCGAGCACGACCATCGCAAGCAGGATGATCGAGATCGAGAAGTTGAAGCGGTCGGCGAAGACGCCATTGACGTGGACGGCGAACACGACACCACCCAAGCCACCCATCGCGGCACCGACGGCGTAGGCCGCCAGCTTGGAGCGCATGAGGGGGACGCCCATCATGCTCGCTGCCAGCTCGTCCTCCCGGATGGCCAGCCAGGCCCGGCCGAGCCGGCCCTCACGGATGCGGATGGAGATGAAGATCGCAATCGCCGTGATGAACGAGAAGAGAAGGAACTTCGTGCTCAGGTCGAAAGGACCGAGGGCCTTGGTCCCCGGCAGCACCGAGATGGGGTCCAGGGGGGTGATCCCCTTGGTTCCGTTGGACAGGTTGAAGCCGAAGATGTCCTCGCCGTTGACGAACACCTGCGGGATGATCTCGCCGAACCCGAGGGTCACGATCGCCAGGTAGTCACTCTTCAGGCGCAGCGTCGGCGTGCCGATGATGATGCCCCACAGCGCGCAGAACAGCGCCGCGATGATCAGCACCAGCCACCAGTTCAGGTGGATGCCCACCTGGCCCGGCGGCGCCGCGGACAGGAAGTGGATGTTGACCTGGTAGAAGAACGAGGACATCAGCCAACCGGCGGTGTAGCCGCCGATGGCCCAGAAGGCCACGAAGCCGAGGTCAAGCAGGCCCGCGTACCCGACGACGATGTTCAGCCCAACGGCGCAGATGACCCATACCAGCATCTCGTTCACCGACACCAGCGGCAGCCACTGCCGGAAGAAGTCCTGGATCGGCTGGCCCAGGCTCGGAAGAACGAGGGTGTAGAACAGGTAGATCGCGGCGACCAGCAGCAGGAGCCCGATGGACCAGTTGCGGTTGGTCCGCGAGATGACTTCGCGCGACGGTGGCCGGCTCAGCGTGGGCTCGACAGCAGGGGTATCTAGCGCCATGTCACACCTTCTCCACTGACGGCTTGCCCAACAGGCCCTCAGGCTTGAAGACCATCACGAGGATCAGGATCGTGAACACAACGGTCTGCGACCACTGCTGCCCGGGAGAGTAGGGCAGCCCGTCGTTGAGGCCCTGGATGATCCCGATCAGGAACCCGCCGAGAACGGCACCGGCCAGGTTGCCGATCCCCCCGAGGACCGCCGCGGTGAATGCGATCAGGCCAAGCTGGAATCCGATATCGAACTTGGTCGTGCCGCTGGTCTCCAGATAGAGCAGGCCGGCCGCACCTGCCATTGCGCCACCGAGGGCGAAGGTGAAGGCAATGGTGCGATTCACGTTCACGCCCATCAGCCGCGCAGCATCCTGGTCCTGGGCTGTGGCGCGCATTGCCCGACCCTGCTTGGTCTTCTGCACCACGAACGTGAGGATGATCAACAGCGGGACGGTGAAGACGAGCAGGACCACAGTGGTCCAGTTGAAGGTGACCGACCCCAGGGGGATGCCCCCCGACGGGATGATGCTCGGCCACTGCTTGGGGGTCGAGCCGTTCCAGCGCAGGCCAACCCACTGCAGGATGAAGCTGACGCCGACTGCTGTGATCAGGGAGGCCAACTTGGGCGCCCGCCGCAGCCGCCGGTAGGCGATCCGTTCGATCAGGACGTTGACAATCGCGCCGAAGGCCATACAGGCAAGGAGCGCGACCACGAAGTAGGCCCAGTTCTTCGGCGATGGCACATCGGCGCCGAACGTCGTGACCATGACGAAGCCAGCGAAGAGGCTGGAGAGCATAAACAGG
The DNA here is from genome assembly GCA_049688555.1 of Propionicimonas sp. Taxonomy (GTDB): domain Bacteria; phylum Actinomycetota; class Actinomycetes; order Propionibacteriales; family Propionibacteriaceae; genus Propionicimonas. The sequence continues at coordinate 248 of JBAVKY010000418.1, read as the reverse complement.
TCGCCGTGGGCGAAGTTGATCAACTCGATGATGCCGTAGACCAGCGTGTACCCCAGGGCGATCAGTGCGTACAGCGCCCCGTTGCCCACCCCATCGAGGAAGACGGTGATGAACTGGGTCGGCGCGTGGATGAAGTTGTACCCCAACCAAACCACCAGGCCGAAAATCAGCAGGTAGCCGAACACCCGCTGGACGATGGCATTTCGTCCGGGTGCCAGTCGCGCCTCCGCGACCTCCAGGACTGTCTC
>JBAVKY010000417.1:0-1577 GCA_049688555.1 Propionicimonas sp. | reverse complement strand
GTGGTGGCGGTGGCCGTCTGCATCATCGCCTCGACGCTGCTGGACTCCCAGGCGCACGGGGTGGCGGTCGTGGGTGCCGTGCAGGGCGGGTTCCCACCCATCGGCCTGCCGCAGGGCGTGACCCTCTCGGATGCCTTCAAGGTTCTCGGCACGGCGTTCTCGTGCTTCGTCCTGATCGTGGCCCAGAGCGCAGCCACCTCGCGCAGCTTCGCCGCGAAGCACGGCGAGCGGGTGGACATCAACCAGGACATCGTGGGCCTGAGCGCGGCGAACTTCGCTGCCGGGCTCTCCGGGACCTTCGTCGTGAACGGCAGCCCGACCAAGACCCAGATCCTGAACTCCCAGGGCGGGCGTACCCAGCTCGCCAACATGGCAATGTCCGCGGTCGTCCTGCTGTTCACGCTGTTCGCCACCGGGTTGCTCACGAACATGCCAAAGGCCACCCTGGCCGGCATCGTCTTCATGATCGGAGTCAGCCTGCTGGACTTCGCCGGCCTGACCCGGATCCGGGCTGCGCGCGCCAGCGAGTTCTACGTGGCAATGCTGACCTGCGTGGTCGTCTTCGCCATCGGCGTCGAGCAGGGGATCGTCCTGGCCATCGTGGCCTCGATCGTGGAGATCGTGCGCCGGGCGTACCGCCCCAACTCGTTCGTCGTGGGCGACTCCGCCGACGGCCAGCCCGACTACGTGAAAGCCTCTCCCGGAGCGGAGAGCGCCCCGGGGCTGATCATCTTCCGCTTCGACGCCGAACTCTTCTACGCCAATGTGGGCCGCTTCGTCGACGACGTCAAGGCAGTCGTGGAGGCCGCTCCGCACCCAGTGCGCTGGCTGCTGATCGACGCGTCATCGCTGTCGGATGTGGACTACAGCGCCAGCCTGCAGCTGCAGGACCTCATCGCCTACACCCAGGAGCGGGACATCGTCTTCGGCGTCGTGGAGATGGACACCTCCCTGCAGGCAACGCTGACTGCCTACGGCGTACTGAAGGACCAGAGCGTGAAGGAACACATCTACCCGACACTTGTGGACGGCATTGCGGCGTTCCACGCAAGTCCCGCCCCGGCACCGAGCGGGAAGGGCACCAAGTAACCTGGCGTGCTCGCAGGTCGCCGGGGTCGCGAGTTACTCGCCCCGCATCTCCTTGGCCATCTCGTCGCTCTTGCTGTTGATGATCAGGGCGTCGGCCATGCCACCCCAGCCCAGCTGGAACCCGGCGTCCTCAACAAAGGTGTTGACCGAGCGATGGACGTTCTCCTCAGGCTGGTCGGCCTCTGCCTTTGCCTTGGCTGCTGCGTCCTCTTCCTTCTTGTGACCGAACATCTGACGCTCCTGGGGGGCCGTGTGTGACGGTGCCTGCCGACGGGCGCCGGTGGCTGGGCTCTATCTGGAGTGGTCCTGGGAAATGGCAAATCGACAGTAGTCCGCTGGCCTGACTGCGGTCAAGGGTGGCGTGCGGCAGCAATCCCGCCTCGGGGTGTGCCCGAAATCCCTGCGGGGCAGTAACTTCGGGCACACACGGGATTGCAGATGGGGCAGGACGGTGTCAGGGCGCCGCCCGGACTCCTGTTGCGTCCAAC
>JBAVKY010000416.1:0-8346 GCA_049688555.1 Propionicimonas sp. | reverse complement strand
CGCCAGCGCTGATCAGCACCCGCCGCCCGGCGAGGTCCCCCGCAGCCATCGCGTTGGAAAGCTGGGGGCGTTCCAGCAGCGCGAGCGCCACCTGGTGGATCTCGTGGGGTTCGGGCAGCCGGCCAGGACCGGAATCGGCGCCGGTCAGCCGACCGACCGCTGGGTCGAGCACCACGACGCCGCGCGAACGCAGGGTCGCCACGTTGGCGCGGGTGGCAGCGTGAGACCACATTTCGGTGTGCATCGCCGGCGCCATCAGCACCGGGCAGTCGGCGGTGAGTAAGACGTTGGTGAGCAGGTCGTCAGCCCGTCCACTCGCCGCCCGGGCCAGCAGGTCGGCGGTCGCCGGGGCCACCACCACCAGGTCAGCCTGCCGGCCGAGCCTGACGTGCGGCACCTCATGGGCGTCGTCGAAGACAGTCGTATGCACCGGGTGGCCAGACAAAGCCGCCCAGGTGGTTTCCCCCACGAACTCCAAGGCGCTGCGGGTCGGAACGACCACGACATCGTGCCCGGCTTCGGTGAACATCCGCAGCAGGAGGCACGCCTTGTAGGCCGCAATGCCGCCTGAGACCCCGAGCACGATGCTGCTCATAGCCGGACTCAGCGGAGGTCGTCGGTGCCGAACGGATCCAGGGAGAAGTCGGGGTCCGCCTCGGCAGCAGCGCGGGCCGCAGCCTCAGCTTCAGGGTCGATGTCGGTGCACTGCAGCACGTCGGCGTTGATTTCGCGCAACGCGATCGAGAGCGGCTTCTCTTGGATGCCGATATCGACCAGCGGACCAACGTTCTCGAGCAGGCCTTCACCGAGCTGGGAATAGTAGGCGTTGATCTGACGCGCACGCTTGGCGGCGAACAACACCAGCCGGTACTTCGAATCCACTCGCGAGAGCAGTTCGTCGATCGGCGGATTCGTGATTCCCTCGGGAGTATGAGTGCTCAAGGTATGCCTTCTGGTGTGGAGAATCGGGACGCAGGTGAATCGCGGGCCGGGCCGCGGGGCTCGGAAGCCGTCACAGGCCCAATAAGTCTACCAACTGATCCACGGTGGAACCTAAATCGTCGTTCACGATGACGTGCTGGAATTCCCCTGCGGCGGCGAGTTCCAGTTCCGCGGTAGCCAGCCGGCGTTCCATCTGCTCGGGCGTCTCGGTGCCGCGGCCCACCAGACGCTGCTTCAGGGCGTCCCGGTCCGGCGGCGCGATGAACACCGATCGGACGCCGTCCAAGTGCTTGAGAACCTGACGAGCCCCCTGCAGGTCGATCTCGAGGATGACCCGCTTGCCTGCGGCAACAGCAGCCCGGACGGGCGCCGCCGGCGTGCCGTAGCGGGCACTGCCGTGCACGGTCGCCCACTCAAGCAACTCGTCGGTGGTGATCAGCTCGTCGAAAGCGGCGTCGTCAAGGAAAAGGTAGTGCTCGCCCTCGGCCTCCGTTGGCCGTGGCCGACGCGTCGTCGCTGAGACCGACACCCACACTTCCGGGTGGCGCCGACACAACTCCGTGACTACCGTGCCCTTCCCGACAGCAGTCGGACCAGAGATGACAGTAACGTCACCGCTCACCGAACTCCGCCCTCAGGCCGGCCAATTGGTGCCGACCAAGTCCCCTGATCCTCCGGTTGGGAGCGATGTCGAGTCGTTCCATCACGACGGTGGCGCGCTTCTCGCCCACTCTCGGGAGCGCTTTCAGCAAGTCGATGACTTTGACATGAGCCAAGACGTCATCAGGCGCCGCCACGTCGAGAGCCTGGGTGAGGCTGAGTTCCCCGGTACGCACCCGGTTCTTCAGCTGCGCACGACGACGGCGCGCGTCGGTGGCGGCTGCCCGGGCAGCCTCAAGTTGCTCGGTTGTGAGCTGTGGAATAGTCACGTCGATTCTCCGGCAGGTGAGACTAGGTGGTGGTCACAACCTATCCCCAGACAAGGGAGTTCGCGGGGGTTTGGCTGAAGGGAGGCGACCTAGTCCGCGCCAGGGCTCAGGCCAGAAGGTGGTCGACCTTGGCGCGTAGGGCTTCGCGGTCCGGCCCGGCTTGGATCACGCCTCGTCCGACCACGGCGATGACCTGGTCGACCGCGTCGCCGAAGAGTGCGGGGAGGTCTTCCATCCTGCCGCCCTGGAAGCCGATCCCCGGCACCAGGATCGAACCGTTGAAGTCGCTCAGGTCACAGCCGAGCGAGGCATGGGTGCCACCCACGACCAGCCCGATCGCCTTCTGGCGGGACTCCCGGTTCGCCTCGGCCGCCGCGTCGATGATCGTCTGCACCACGGAACCCTCCTCGGCTAGCGCCAACTGCACCGACCCTCCCTCCGGGTTGGAGGTCCTTGCCAGCACGTACACGCCACGTCCGTAGCGGTGGGCTCGATCGAAGGCTGGGGCCAGCGAGCCGAAGCCGAGGTAGGGCGACAACGTGATCGCATCCGCCGCCAGCGGCGCCCCGTCCGCGAGGTAGGCGTCGGCGTAGGCGTCCATGGTGGAACCAATATCGCCGCGCTTGACGTCGAGGATGCTCAGCGCGCCGGTCTGGGCGATGTCGGCCAGGACGCGCTCCAGCGCGGCAATCCCCGCCGAGCCGTAAGCCTCGAAGAAGGCCGATTGTGGCTTGAAGGCCGCGACCTTGTCCCCCAGCGCCTCGACCAGATCCCGGGCGCAGGCTTCCGCTCCCTGGGCGTCAATGGGCAAGCCCCAAGCGGTGAGCAGGGACGGGTGCGGATCGATGCCGACGCACAGCGGGCCGCGGTCCGCCACGATGTCACGCAGCCGACGCCAGTAGGTGGTCATGAACGGTTCCTCCTCGTGTCGTCGGCATTGATCTGAGCGACCAGAGCCGGGCCGTGATAGATGAAGCCAGTGTAAAGCTGGACGAGGCTCGCGCCGGCGTCAAACAGCGCCATCGCGTCGGCGGTGGTCATCACGCCGCCCACCCCGATCACCGGCAGGTCGGTATGGCCGCTGAGATAGCGCACGAACTCCCTCGCCCTGGCGGTGAGGGGCGCCCCTGACAGGCCTCCCGCCTCGCTCGCCCGCGGCAGGTCCGTCGGCGCCAGGTGGTCGCGGGCCAGGGTGGTGTTGGTGGCGATCAGCCCGGAGATCCCAGCTGCTTCACAGGCCGCCACGACTTCGTCGACCTGTGCCCACCCCAGATCCGGCGCCAATTTCACGAGGATCGGGACCGGGTCTCTCCCGGCGGCGAGCTCACCGGCCCGCCGCACCAGGGTGCCAGTGAGCTCGGCCAGGGCACCGCCGTCCTGCAGGGAGCGCAGGTTGGGCGTGTTGGGGCTGGAGACATTGATGGCCACGTAGTCGGCGTGAGGTGCCACCGTGGCGAGTGAGCTGAGGTAATCATCGACCGCCTCGTCGAGGGGCACCAGTTTGGTCTTGCCGATGGAGATCCCCACCGGGATGCCCGCAGCGCCATTGCCACGATAGATGCCGGCCTTCGCCAGGGTGGCGGCCAGGGCGGCGGCGCCGTTGTTGTTGAACCCCATCCGGTTGATGAGCGCGTGGCTGTCGCGAAGCCGGAACACCCTTGGACGGTCGTTGCCGGGCTGGGCCGCGGCGGTGACCGTCCCAACCTCGACGAAACCGAATCCCAGGCCCTGCCACGCTCTAGCCGCGATACCGTCCTTGTCCATCCCAGCTGCCAACCCGACCCGATTCGGGAATCGGACCCCGGCGACGCTTACCGGTTGCCCGGAACTGCCTGCCAGCAGTCGGAGCGCGCCCCGCGCTGACGGCAGTCCCCCGACTCTGGCCAGCAGCCCGATGGTGAGTTCATGGATCGACTCGGGATCCCCGCCGTAGCTGGCGAACAGCAGCGGGCGAAGCAGGCCTTCGAATCCGCCTTTCAACAGCGCCCGCGGCAGGCCCATCAGTCAGCGGCCAGTTCGGCCTGCACCGCTGCGTTCCATGACTGCAGCGACCGCACCCCCATCGAACCCCGGCGCAGCGCCTCGATGCCCTGTACGCACGCTGAGAGTCCCTGGACGGTGGTCACACACGGGACGTCGGCCAGAATAGCGGCCGATCGGATCTCCCAGCCGTCCCGACGCGGGGAGCCGTCCTTCGACTGGCCGTGGGGGGTGTTGAAGATCAGGTCCACTTCGCCGCCGAGGATGGCGTCGATGACCGTCGGCTCACCCTGGGGGCCCCGACCCTGGGAAGCCTTGCGGATCACGGTTACCTCAACGTCCTGGCGGCGCAGGACCTGGGCGGTGCCCTCGGTGGCCAGCACCGTGAACCCCAGGTCGGCGAGTCGCTTCACCGGGAAGATCGCATGCCGCTTGTCCCGGTTGGCGACCGACACGAACACCGTCCCGCCGGTCGGCACGTTGCCGTACGAGGCGGCCTGGCTCTTGGCGAAGGCCGTTCCGAAGGTGACATCAAGCCCCATCACCTCGCCGGTGGACTTCATCTCTGGCCCGAGCAGGGTGTCGACCCAGCTGCCGTCAGCGGTACGGAATCGATTGAACGGCATGACAGCTTCCTTGACCGCGATCGGGGCGGCTTCCACGGTCGCTGTGCCGTCCACCGACGTGCGCAGCATGCCTTCGGCCCGTAGCTCGGCGATCGTGGCGCCGAGCGAGATCCGTGCCGCTGCCTTGGCCAGCGGCGTTGCGGTTGCCTTGGACACGAACGGGACGGTTCGTGAAGCCCGTGGATTGGCCTCCAGCACGTAGAGAACGTCACTGAGCAAGGCGTACTGGATGTTCAGCAGTCCACGCACCCCGATGCCTCGTGCGATGGCCTCGGTGGAGTGCCTGATGAGCTCGACCACCTCGTTGCCCAACGTGATCGGGGGAAGCGAGCAGGCGGAGTCACCCGAGTGGATACCCGCCTCTTCGATGTGCTCCATGACGCCGCCGAGATACAGCTCCTCGCCGTCGTAGAGGGCGTCCACGTCTATCTCGATGGCGTCATCGAGGAAGCGATCGACCAGGACGGGGTGGGAAGGGGTGATGTCGGTGGCCCGTTCGATGTAGCCGGCCAGCGACGCGTCGTCATAGACGATCTCCATGCCGCGCCCGCCCAGCACATAGCTGGGCCGCACCAGCACTGGGTAACCGATGTCGTGGGCGATCCGGAGTGCCTGCTCCGCCGAGTCGGCCATGCCGTAAGCCGGTGCCGGCAGCCCGGCCTCGGCGAGTAGCTTGCCGAACGCGCCCCGCTCTTCGGCCAGGTGGATGGCCTCCGGCGACGTCCCCACGATGGGGACCCCCGCGTCCTTCAGGGCCTGGGCCAGCTTCAGTGGGGTCTGACCACCGAGTTGCACGATGACACCAGCGACCGGCCCGACCTGGGTCTCGGCGTGCACGACCTCCAAGACATCCTCAAGGGTGAGTGGCTCGAAGTAGAGCCGGTCGGAGGTGTCGTAATCGGTGGAGACGGTTTCAGGGTTGCAGTTCACCATGATGGTCTCGTAGCCAGCTTCCGCCAGCGCCATGGCCGCGTGGACGCACGAGTAGTCGAACTCGATACCCTGCCCGATCCGGTTCGGTCCGCTGCCCAGGATTAGCACCGCCGGCTTGGTGCGCGGCTCAACCTCGGTCTCGGCGTCGTAGGTCGAATAGTGGTACGGCGTCCGGGCAGCGAACTCGGCCGCACAGGTGTCGACCGTCTTGTAGACGGGACGAACGCCCAGCGCCCACCTCACCCCGCGGACGACGTCGGCCGAAAGGTTGCGCAGCTTGGCGATCTGGCCGTCGGACAGGCCGTGGCGCTTGGCCGTCCGCAGCACGTCGGGAGTGAGTTCCGGGGCCTCGCGGACCAGCTCTGCCACGTCATGGATCAGCAACAGCTGATCGACGAACCATGGATCAATCATCGTGGCGGTATGCACCTGTTCGGCGCTCACGCCCAGTCTGAACGCCTTCATGACGTCGTTGAGCCGACCGTCATGGGGCCGGGCCATCGATACCAGCAGCTCATCGACGCTCTCTGGGATGGGCCCGGTGAAGTCGAACACGGCCTTCGGGTCTTCCAGCGACCGCAGCGCCTTGCCGAGGGCCTCGGTGAAGTTCCGTCCGATGGCCATTGCCTCCCCGACGGATTTCATGTGGGTGGTGAGCGTGGAATCCGCAGTCGGGAACTTCTCGAAGGCGAACCGGGGAGCCTTGACGACCACGTAGTCCAGGGTCGGCTCGAACGAGGCCGGGGTCTCGGCGGTGATGTCGTTCGGGATCTCGTCGAGGGTGTAGCCGACCGCAACCTTGGCGGCGATCTTGGCGATCGGGAAGCCGGTCGCCTTCGACGCCAGCGCCGAGGAGCGCGACACCCGAGGGTTCATCTCGATCACGATCATCCGGCCGTCGTCGGGGTTGATCGCGAACTGGATGTTGCAGCCGCCGGTGTCAACCCCCACCGCGCGGATCACCGCGATGCCCACATCACGCATCTGCTGGTACTCGCGGTCGGTCAGCGTCATGGCCGGGGCGACAGTGATCGAATCCCCGGTGTGGACGCCCATCGGGTCGAGGTTCTCGATCGAGCAGACGATCACGACGTTGTCGGCCTTGTCGCGCATCACCTCGAGCTCGTACTCCTTCCAGCCGAGCACGGATTCCTCGATGAGCACCTCGGTTACCGGCGAGGCGGCCAGTCCGCTACCGACGATCCCCCGCAACTCCGACTCGTCATGGGCGAATCCCGAACCGACCCCGCCCATGGTGAACGACGGGCGCACCACCACCGGGTAGCCCAGCGCACCGGCCGCAGCCACCGCCTCGTGCAACGAGTGACAGATCGCGGATCGGGCGACTTCGGGGTTCACCCCCGGTACGTCCAGCGAGGCGACGACCTGCTTGAACGCCTCGCGGTCCTCACCCTTCTGGATCGCGTCGATCGACGCCCCAATGAGTTCCACGCCGTACTTCTCGAGCACTCCGGACTCGTGAAGCTCGACCGCCGCGTTGAGCGCGGTTTGTCCGCCCAGGGTGGCCAGCAGGGCGTCCGGGCGCTCTATGGCGATCACCTTCTCGAGGAACTCGGCACGGCTCGGTTCGATGTAGGTCGCATCCGCGAACTCGGGATCGGTCATGATCGTGGCCGGGTTCGAGTTCACCAGGATCACCCGGAAGCCTTCTTCGCGCAGCACTCGGCAGGCCTGGGTGCCGGAGTAGTCGAACTCGCAAGCCTGACCGATCACGATCGGCCCGGAACCGATCACCAGGATCGAGTTGATGTCGGTGCGCCGTGGCATCAGGAACCCTCTCCACGGCGGGCCGCCATGACGTCGATGAATCGGTCGAACAGGTAGGCCGCGTCGTGCGGACCGGCCGCCGCCTCGGGATGGTATTGCACCGAGAACGCCAGCAACTCGCCGGTGGACGAACGCAACTCGAGCCCTTCCACCACGTCGTCGTTCAGGCAGATGTGGGAGACCCGCGCCTCACCCCATCGGGTGGGCGTGGGCCGGTCAAGCGGGGCATCGACAGCGAAGCCGTGGTTTTGCGCGGTGATCTCGACCTTACGGGTGGTGAGATCCATCACCGGCTGGTTGAGACCCCGATGCCCGTACTTCAGCTTGTAGGTGCCGAAGCCCAGGGCACGTCCGAAGATCTGGTTGCCGAAACAGATGCCGAAGTAGGGCAGGCCCTCGTCCAGGACGGCGGTGAGCAGGGCAACGGCTTCGTCGGCGGCCGCAGGGTCGCCTGGTCCGTTGGAGAAGAACACCCCGTCCGGTGCGAGCGTGCGGAGCTGGTCGATGGTGGTCCCGGCGGGCAGGACGTGGACCTCGATCCCCCGTTCGGACATCCGGGTCGGGGTCATGTCCTTGATGCCCAGGTCGATCGCGGCCACGGTGAAGCGCTTTTCGCCCTGGGCGGCCACCACCTTGGGCTCAGTCACCGTCACGTCGGACACCAGATTGGCACCGGCCATCTGGGGGGTCAGGCGGACCTTTTCGAGCAGCTTTGCCGGATCCAGCTCAAGCGTCGAGATGCCCACCCGCATGGCTCCGCGCTCCCGAAGATGGCGGGTCAGCGCCCGGGTGTCAAGCTCGGCGATACCGACGATCCCCTGCGCGCGGAGCTCGTCATCGAGAGAGCGATTGGAGCGCCAGTTTGACCGCACTCGGGACAGGTCCCGGACCACATAGCCCGCCACCCAGATCTGACTGGACTCGTCGTCTTCGTCATTCCATCCGGTGTTGCCGATGTGGGGGGCGGTGGCGACGACGACCTGACGATGGAAGCTGGGGTCAGTGAGGGTTTCTTGGTATCCGGACATGCCGGTCGTGAACACGGCTTCCCCGAAGGTCTCACCGAGTGCCACGAACGAGACACCGCGGAAGTGCCGTCCGTCCTCCAGCACCAACAATGCGTCGGTCTGCGGGCGCGCGAAGAGGCT
>JBAVKY010000415.1:0-5829 GCA_049688555.1 Propionicimonas sp. | reverse complement strand
GCGGCCTGCTCGTTGGGGAAGTGCCCGCGGGCGTTCACCGCGCGCCGGTACCGCGAGTTCAAAGACTCGATGCTTATCTTGAGTCTGGACCACATATCTGGCTCTTGAGCTGCGGTTTCGCTTGGTGGACAGTGTCGCTGACGGGGGTCAGTCCGCTCGCGGCGCGGGGCGTGGAATTGGTTTGCCGGCGTGTCGCGGTCCGGGTTGGTTCGCGCGTGTCCGCCAGGGCTTGGGCCAGTGCTTCGCGGAGTCGTTGGTTGTCCTGTTGCAGCTCGCGGATGCGGGCAGCGGCGACCTCGAGCCTGGTCTGCAGTGAGGCTGCCGAGGGCCGCTGCCGGGGTGGTGGGCTCGCGGGCCCCGGCGGTTCGGGGTGGCCGGCGCGGTGGTGGTCGATGAGTTCGCGGATGTCGGGTTGGGAGTAGAGCCAGGATCGGGACACGCCGGCCTCTCGGGCGAGGGACTGATAGGTGATCGTGGCTGCGGCGGCGTCGAGGCGTCTGATGGCCATGGTGACCTTGCGGCGGGTGATGGCGGTCCGGTTTCGGGCCGCGTTGATGAGGTTGTCGGTGTTGTCAGCTCCCACGATGGGCCTCGGTCTCCAGGCTGGTGATGATCCGATCGAGGTTTGCCAGGACCTTCTGGTTCATCTCCACGACTCGTTGTTGCCCGGCTTGCTGGGCGGCGCCGATCAGGGCGTTGACCTGTTCGCGGTGGGAGCGGTGCTGGGGCAGGTAGTGGTTGGTCGTGGCGAACATGGGGCAGGTCAGGCAGGCGTTGGCGTGGGGGCAGTCCTGCTGGACGGGCAGGGCGCAGCAACCGTTTGGCAGCACCTGGGTGGCGCGGCCGATCCGTTCCCTTGCCCAGCTCGCGGCGGCCAGCGGGCCGTCGGGGTCGATGGTCACTGGTTCCCCGCTGATGTTCACCGCTTGGGCCTTCTCCCAGTGCCTGCGCACGGTGTCGTCGTGCAGCCGGGCGTAGTGGGCGGTCATCTGGGGTGAGTCGTGGTCCAAGATCCGACGCACGACTTCCTGGGGGACGTCAAGGTTGATCAGTCGGGTGCCCAGGGTGTGACGCCACTGGTGCGGGGTGACGGTGATGGGGTGGCCGTTGCGGTCATGGATCTGGATTCGGCGCAGCCACTTGATCAGGTTCGCCCGGTAGGTGCCCAGGCTGAGCGGGAACCGGCCCTCCGGGTTCTTCGTCGGGCGAGGGAATAGCACCGCATTAGTTGAGTGCTTGGCCCGGATCCGGGCGACCTGAGCGTTGATCAGTTGGTGCAGGTCGGTGTCGATGGGAACCAGGGCCTCGCGTCGCATCTTGTGGTTGCGGTAGCGCAGGTAGGGGGCGCCCTGACTGTCGTAGACGATGCAGTCGGTGGGTAGCCGCAGGGCGTCGTTGGCGCGTAGCCCGCAGCGGATCAGGACCATGGTGACCAGTCGGCTGGCGGGGTCGGCCCATTGGTCCAGGTTGTCGGGGTGCTCGATCTGGGCCATCACGTATTCGTCGAGTGCTCGTGGGTGCAACTCGGTTCGGGGTGGGTAGTCCGAGCTGTAGATGACGGCGTTGGCGGGCAGGGCGGGTTCCCAGTGGTGTTCCCGGGTGGCTTGCAGGAAGCCCGACAGTTGGCTGATCCGGTCACTGTGGCAGGCGGTTCCGCCGAACTGGGCGTGCAGGTCGGCCAGGTGGGCCTCCAGAACCGCCCGGTCCAGCCCAGCGATCCCGGTCACGGCAAGGTCGGTGCACGTGCCCGACAACCCGACCAGGGTCCGCAGGCCGCGGCGGACAGCCTCCAAACCCAGCCCGGTCTCGATACGCCAACGCAGCCAACGCCGGCCCAGGGTCGCCAGCCACGGCTGGGTGATCGGGCGAAGGTCCAGGCGCTGGTTTCCGGGGAACCCGAGCCGACGCAACCGCCAGACGTCGCGGGGATACTCACCGACCCAACCGGTGGAGTCCGCAGCGTCCTCGACGTGGCGGCGCAGCTGGGCCAGCAGGGCGACTGCGACCCGGTCGCCGTGCTGCTCGGTGAAGGCCCGCCGCCACCGGTCCTCGGTCAGGTCCAGCAGCGAGTACTGCGGACTGCGTGAGAGGAACCGAACGACCCGCATGGCCACGTCGGGGATTGTCTTGGCCGACCGCTGGTCCGCCCGGCACTGCAACCCGTAGGCCACCTCGACGCGGAGTCCGGGCGGCAGGATGGACAGGTCGATGACCTGGGATGCCAGGACCCTGTCGGGGGTGAACCGGACCACGAACTGCTGCGGGTCGGGCCGGCCGTTGGCCCGCCAGGTGCCGTAGTGGGCGTGGCAGAACGGGTTGGCTGCCTGCGGCCAGAGCCCGCAACCCGGGACAGCGCATACCGCCCCCGGTGGGGGTGTCTTGATCTGCGCCGGGCTGGCCAACCAGGCCTCTTCCTCGGGTTGGCCGGCGCGGCGCCATGCCTGACGGTGCAGCTGACACATCCCACCACCGGCCAGCCCGTACCGGCACCCATCGACCTTGCAGCAGCCGTTGGGCCGCGACGTGCCGACCCTGGGGTCGGTGTCGGCGACGAACTGGTCAGCCACTGGGCGACCAGCCCGCACCCAGCGGACGTAGTGCCCCTGACACAGGCCGAACGAGTGGGCCAACCTGGAGCAGCCAGCTACCAGGCAACCGTCCCAGCCCAGGGCCCGATCCTCGGCGGCCAGCACGATCCGGTCAGTGCGGAACTCCTCGCGCAGCAATCCCGCCAACCCGACAGGCGGTGCCTCGGCCGGGAGCAGCGCTGCGCGGGCCCGGCTCATATCCGCACCGCCCGCCCGGCCAACCAGCCGGCCCGGTCCAACGCCTCGCGGGCGTCATCGGCATCGAGGTGGCCGTAGACCCCCATCGTGGTAGCCACGCTGGCATGCCCGAGCAGCTGGCTGACCACCTCGATCGGCGTCCCGGCCCGCAGCAGACCGGTTGCGTAGGTGTGACGGAACCAGTGCGGACCGAACTCGACCCCGACGACCCGACGCAGCCGCAGGACCTGCTCATACACCGCCGGGTAGGTCAACGGCTGCCCATACGGGCGACCCCAGAGGTTGACGAACACGTAATCGCTGACCAGAGACCCGTACTCCCCATGCAGGTAGTCCGCATACAGGCGCACCAACTCCGCAGAAACCGGGATGCTGCGGGACACGTGCGACTTCGCCCGAGCCCGGTTGGCGTTGACCCGCCGGACCACGGTCACCCGGCAGTCCGGCACCACCCAGTCCTCGTGGCGCATCCCCAACGCCTCACCCACGCGCATCCCCGAGTCGAACAACAACGCGAACAGCAGCCGGTCGCGCAATCTGTCGCAGGCATCCAGGATCGCCTGGACCTCCCCGGGTCCCAGCACCCGCGGCACCTTGCGGTCCACCCGCATCCGGACCACCGGCCCCGTCGACCCGCGCCGTCGGCTCAGGTGATGCAGGAACGGCCGGTGCCCGCCACCACGCCGGCCCGGTGGCCGCCACGCCGTCAGCAGTCCCGCGACCGGCACCCCATTGCGCCCGGCATGCTCGTAGAACGCCAGCACCGCCGACAGCTTCCGGTTGACCGTCACCTCCGCGCAGTGCTCCACCTGCCCGATCGCGACTACCCCGCCCCGCCGGGAGGCCGGCGGCAACCGCAGCCACGCGACGAAAGCCCCAACATCGTCGAGCGTCACGGCCTCAAAGGGCACGCCCCGCACGGACAGGAACTCAAACCAGTCCTTCAGGTCATGGGCGTACGCGCGCACCGTGTTCGGCGAACGGCCCACGTCGGACGAGAACCCCAGGAACCGCTCAACTGGGGCCACCGCCAGCCCGTCATCACCGATCACAGCCCACGACTCAGGCTGCTGCGTACCTCTTCCTGCCACCCGCGTGACGAACATCAGGCCTCCAAGGAACCTCCGTGCTGGACGCCTGGAGATAACCACGTCCACCACGACAGAACCCGGACCCGCGACCCCCGTCGACTACATCAAGGACACCCACCAACGGACTCCAGATAACGATCGCGTTGGTGGTGTAGATGACCTTGCGGAGCGCGGGCCCGAACTGCAGGAAGGGGATGAACCGGTCCCACGCGTTCTCCCAGGTCGAGACGGTGGCAGGGTACTTCTTGCCCAGGTTGGAGTCCCTCGTTGGCCTCGGCGATGGCCCGCGATGGACGCCGACCTCTTCTACGACCTCAACGCGCAATCGACCTGCACGCGGCATTTCCGGATGTTCGAGGATGGTGGCCAACCACCCAATTCGTCCCTGCGAGTCCCGCCGAGCTACTTCGCGAGGAGATGGTCCAAGTGTCGGCGGACTGCGGGCCAGTCACCGTCGGTGATCGAATACTGCGCCGTGTCGGTCACTTCACCGGTGCGCATGATCCGGTCGTTGCGGATGCGTCCCTCGAACACCGCCCCCAGCCGCTCGATCGCCCGCCGCGACGGATGGTTGAACCAGGTCGCCCGGAAACACACCCGCCGGCAGCCCCACTGCTCGAACGCGTGGGCGAGCATCAGCAGCTTCGCCTCCGTGTTCGTTCCGGTGCGGTGGGCCGACGCCGCCTGCCACGTGTAGCCGATCTCCACCGCCGGGACAGTAGGGAGCGGATGGCAGTAGGTCGTCACGCCGACAAGCTGGCCGTCGGCGAGCCGGCGGAGGGCGAACGGGAGCATAAGTCCGCGCTCAGCCAGGTCACGTTTGGCCTTGACGTCGGCCGCCACCGTCTCGGGGGCGGGTGCGGAGGTGTACCACAGGTCGTTGATGTGGCCGTCCTGCACTGCGGCGCGCAGTCCCTCGATGTGCACGTCATCGAGCGGTTCAAGGGAAACAAGGTGCCCGGTGAGAGTCGTCGGCGTGAGGAATTGCATGGTCAACACCTACCGGATCGCGCGAGCTCTGGCTGCCATGCCGCCCCCGCGGCGGCAATTGAGGGCGTTAGAGCCGCGGTCTAGGGTCGTGCGCCAGACGACTCAGGATGACCAAGTCGACCTTTCCGTCGTGGGTGTAGCCAGCACGACGCAGGGTCCCCTCCTCTATGAACTTGGCCTTGCGGGCAGTGGCCAATGAGGCGGCGTTGCCGGTGGCAACGAGCACCTCAACGCGCTCGATGCCCTGGCTGTCGAGTGCCCAGTCGGTGATGGCATCAAGGGCTCGAGCGGCGATTCCCCGTCCCCTTGCCCAGGGCCCAAGCCAGTAGCCAGCCTCTGTCTTGGCCACGGCCCAGTCGGTGTTCTTGAGGCCGATGACGCCGGCGAATTCTCCGTTCAGCTCGATTGCCCGCTCAAGCGCGCGGCCGCTGGCCAGAGCTGCGGGTGCAACTTCCAGGGCGTAGCTCCGGGCCGCGTCTTCGGTGTATGGGCGGGGCAGGGGAAGCCACTGCTGGGTCTGAGCGTCCGAGCATGCGATCGCGATTGCAGGCACGTCGGCCTCGGTCAGCGGCCGCAGGACGACCCCATGGGACTTGATGACTTCATCTGCGAAGGACGGCATGCACGGATCCTAGTGACAGGTGATTGCCGGCTGCTGCTGGATCATAGTCTCAAGCGGTGAAAGACCGCACATCGGCAGATACGGCCGTATGCACCGCTAAGCGTCCAGGAGGCTGGGCTGCTCAAGGCTCATCCCGGACCTCGTGCCGCCCGAGCCGCGAACTCGCGGGGAGGATGCCCTAGCCGACGCTCCGACTGCTGCCATCGCAACCTGCGAGAGCCTGTCGGCGATGAGCCTGTCCCGGTCCGCTGCGGTGTGCTGGTAGATCATGGCCATCGCAGGGGTTGTGTGCCCCAGACGTCCCATCAGGTCTGCCAGCGTCGCTCCGGACTGTGCCGCC
>JBAVKY010000414.1:0-8218 GCA_049688555.1 Propionicimonas sp. | reverse complement strand
GGATCGGGTTGCTGCGCACCGGACGGGGTGGGTCGGCGACCCGTTCGAGGGCGTCGGGATCGTCGGCGAGGATCGGGTCGACGTGGAAGCCGAGCTCGCGAAGCAGCGGGACGCGGGCCGGCCCGGTCACGAACCGGGGGTCGAAGCCCCGCTCACGCAGCCGGCGGGCGATCGCGATCAGCGGGTTGAGGTGGCCGCTGAACGGTGGGGCGACCAGCAGCAGCCGGACCATGGGCGAACTCCTCCGCGAGTAGTCGAATCCGGGCGCGCACCGCCGGGCTGGTGGCGTAGCCCAGGTGTCCGCAGGGCACGGCGTCCGCCGGCCCACGGTAGCCCAGCCGGGAGATCACGTCGGTGCGCCCCTGCAGCACGTGCACCGGCAGCCAGGACGGGGGCCGCCGCGAAACCGGCCCGAGGGCGACCACACCGAGCCGGAGCCCCGGGTGCAGCGGCAGGTCGGGCAGCGCGGCGAGCAGCAACTCCAGGCCGGCGCTGCCGCAGATGACCAACAGGCGATCTCGCGTCCGCTCGACCAGCGGGGAGAGGTGCCGAACCAGCTGGTTTCGGAACGCCGGGTCGCGCCGGGCCGCCACGAATTGGAGGGTGTTGCGCACCGAAGCAACCCCCAGCGGGGCCGGCTGCCACGCTCCGACAAGACCGGTGTGGTAGGGGAAGGCGGCCGCCAGCGCCTCGAAGCCGACCGGGGCCACCTCCACCACCAGACGACACTGAGCGGGAGAGAGCTGGCCATGGCCGGGCTCGCTGCGTCCCGACAGCCACGCCACCCGATTCGCCACCGGCTTCACCAGCGTCCGTGTGGGGTCGAGGCCCGCGAGAAGAGCGGTGTAGCGAGCGATCACGAGCCCACGCCCCCGTCGACCACGGACAGGGTGCGGTCGCGCCAGCGGATCCGCCCGGGACGGACGAGCGCCGCGAGCGCATGCACCGGCTGGACCAGGTCGGCGACCAGCTCGGCGGCCACCGTTGCCGCACCGTCGGGCACCCCCAGCGCCGCGGTCCCCAGCACCCGGGCCCGAAAATCGGCCATGACCAGGGCTTTCGTGACCAGCGCGGCGAGCACCGCAGCCACCGTGAGTGACGTGCCGGACGCGATCGCCACCACCAGCGCCGCCAGCGGCAGCGCGGTGGGCAGCACGACGAGGGCAAGCATGGGAAGAGTGAGCTCCTCGCGGAGCAGTTGGCCGGCGAACACCATCCAGCGGCGCATCAGCCGGGCGTAGTCGCTCGCGTGAGGGACGCTGGTGGCCAGCGGGTGGACGATCGCCGTCTGCACGATTCGCAGGCCGCCGGCGCGGTACAGCCGGGCCAATTCCAGGTCGTCGCACAGCCGGTCGGCGATCGCGGCGAACCCGCCCACCGCCTCAAGGGTGTCCCGCCGGGTGAGGCAGAACATGCCGTTGATGGTGACCGGCGGCCCGAACGCGAGCAGCGGCAGGTAGGTGATCGCCGCGTTGCCGTTGACGAAGGCGGCGACCAGCCGCGACCAGGGCGTGTCACCCGGCCGGTAGACCGGCAGCCCGGTGACCAGTTCACCGCGAGCCAGGGCCTCGCGCGCGGCCGCCAGGGCCCCCGTGGGCAGCACGGTGTCGTCGTCGAGGATGGCGACCACGGCGCCGCAGTGCGGCAGGCCGAGCACCAGCTTGAACACCTTGGGGTTGAGCCCAGCGGGGACGGACGGGGTGAGCAGCACCTGCACCTGGCCGGAGCTACTCCTCGCCAGGGCGGCCGTGATCCGTCGACCCTCCACGTCGTCCGCGTCCACGAGCCACAGGAACCGAGTGGTGGGGTGGTGGGCGAGGTTCTCCGCCAGAAGCAGCGGCAGCAGCGGGTCACCGGAGAGGATCGGCTGCATCACCGTCACGTCCGATGGATCCTCGGACGGGGCGGGCGGCTCGGCAGCCACCACCCGGCGGGCGAGCAGCAACCGGAGTGCGACCGTGGCGAGCCACCAACCCGCCAGGATGAGCGCCGCCGTCTCAGCCACGTTCCTGCGTCCCCCACCAGGCCACCAGCCGCTGCACGCCCTCGGCGAGGCAGACCGGCGGATCGCCCAGGTCACGGCGGCAGGCGGCGATGTCGAACGTCTTCGAGTAGGCGAACATCGAAACGCCGAACCGGGTGATGGGGGGCTCGCGATACCCCAGGAACGCGGCCGAGACCGCCTCCCCAGCACCGGCGAGGGCCATCGCCACCCCGACGGGGACCCGCCTGTTCGGACGTGGTTGGCCCAGGCGGTCGAGGACGTCGAACAGGAACGGGTACAGCTCGACGGGCTGGCCGTTGGTGAGGTGGTAGACGCCGGTCACACCCCGCTCGAGGGCGGCCAGGGTGTAGTGCGCGACGACGTCCACGTAGGTCAGGTCGGTGACCACCGGGCGTCCGTCGCGGCGAGAGAACAACGGCAACCGCCCCCGGCGGGCGGCCTCGATGAGCCGGGGCAGCAGCACCGTGTCGCCCGGCCCGAACACCGCCCGGGGCCGCAGGATCGTCCACGGCCCGGGGTATCCCCGGACCAACCGCTCCCCGGCGAGCTTCGTCCGCGAGTAGTCGTTGATCTGCTCGGAGTCGCCGGGGACCGGCGAGTCCTCCGTCAGGCGGAGCTGGTCGGCGTTGCGGTACAGGACGCTGGAGGAGGACAGGTACACCAGCGGCGGCCCGCCGTGGGCCTGGGCCCAGTCGACGACATGCCTGGTCGCGTCCACATTGTTGGCCTGGAAGCGCTGCGGCGGCGCCCACGGGCTGGCCAGCGCGGCGCAGTGCACCACCGCGTCCACCTGCTCGTCGAGGTCGAGCGGACGGGTCAGGTCGTGCCGGTGGTAAGCAGTCACTGGAGCGGTCGGACGCCCAGATCGGCCCACTCCGATCACCTGCCAGCCGTGATCGAGCGCGGCCATGGCGATCCGGGAGCCGATGAACCCGTTCGAGCCGGTGAGGAGCAGCCGCACGCGGCGACTCTACCGGCGTGTGTCGGCGGATGCTCAGGCGGCTTCAAGCGCCTCTACCCGTGCCGGGATCCGCAGGCTTGGAAGGACTGCCGCACCGTCGCTGATCCGCGCCTCACGTCGACCGACCCGGCCGAACAGATCGCCCGGCAGACCGACCAACTGGGCGGCTTCTTCGGCCGGCTCTGAACGGAGACCCGTACGCTCGGCGTTCACCCCGCCATGGCGAAGAACATGGGACTGAAATAGGGAATCAGCCAAACGATCCACACGAACACGCTGAACCTGTGGAAGTTCTTCAGGGCCTCCTCGTCCTTCTTGAGCAGAACCACCAGCGCCCAGACGGCATGCACGAACATCAGCAGGATGGCGATCAGCCCGGAGATGCCGTGGACGTCGAAGGTCATGCCGCCGACGAAGTCGAACATCATGCCGGTACCCACCGTGTCGCAGAGGAGGCCGAGGACGAAGAACACGAAGTTCCACCACCTGAGGCGACCGATGAGGCGCTCGCCCCAGACCCCGATGGAGTAGAAGACCAAGGCCAAAGTGATGAAGGTGCTGGCAAGCGGGTTCACGACAGGCTCCTGCGGAGTGGGGTCGACCCATGATACGAACGGCGCGCCTGAACACACTCCCAGACCGATCGGAGGCTGATGCGCACCTGCACTCACGCGCTGCGCCGGTGAGCCTCGAGCCAGTCGAAGAGCGCCGCTGAGAAGGCGGGCGTGAGCGCCGGGACGTGGCTCCCGTCGGCGATCGTCCACAGGGCGACCTCGGTGTCGGCGCGGCAGCCGGTCCACGTGGTCGGGGTCAGGTCTTCACCGGCCACGTCGGCGTCCGCATCGAGCGGTGTGCCGGGGCGACCGTCGCCGGGGCAACCATTGGCGCGCCGCCATCGGGCGACCGTCTCCGCTGCCGACGTGTACGGCGTGCCGTTGATCTCGCCCCCGTCGTAGCGGATCGAGTCGTCCGCCTCGCCGTGCACCTGCAGCACGCTCACCGGTCTGGACGCTTCACATTCGCCGTCGGCGTCCATCGCCCCCGCCAGGGACGCGATCGCCGCCACCTGGTCGGCGTGCTCGCACGCCAGCCTGTGGGCCATGAACCCGCCGTTGGAATGCCCGACCACGTACACCCGCGCCGGATCGACCGGTTGCGCGGACACCACGGTCGCGATCACCCGGCTCAGGTGGCTGGAGTCGTCCACCGTGGAACCGTGAAAGTTGCAGCAGGCGTGCGATGCGTTCCAGAAGGTACTGCCCTCGCGGTCGACGGTGCCCTGCGGCGCGGCGACCAGGAAGCCACGCTGGTCGGCGAGCGGACGCAGCCCGAAGAAGTCCACCGCCCCCGCCGCCTCACCGGTGTAGCCGTGCAGCACCACCACCAGGGCTGCGGGGGTGCTGGACCGGTGGCTCGGCACGTACAGCAGCACCGACCGGTCACCGACCTCGACCGTCGTGGTCGCTGTCGTGCCAGCAGCTCCGGAGGTTGGGCTCGGCGTCTGCGGAACACCGGCCATGCAGCCGACCAACAGCATCAGCGCGCAAGCGATGCCGATCACGCGACCCTGACGCACGGCGTCCCCGGGAACCGCACCGGCAACCATGCCACCATCATCGACCCGATCGGGCGGGCCGCCAAGGTGTGATCCAGCGAGTGTGTGAGGACGCCTTTCCGCCGCCCCGCGACCGGCGTATCTTCGAATTGAGAGCGACCCGACCGCACACCATCGGGCGCCGGCGGGCCGCCCATCGTTCATCGAAGGAGATGAGCACGATGACGAAGGAGACGGGGAGCGTCACCATCAACGCCCCGGTGAAAGAGGTGTTCGACTTTGCCAAGGACATCGGGCGGCTGTGGAACAGCTGGCCCGGAGTCGCGGTGCGGGACGTGCACCACACCCCTGACGGTGTCGGCAGCGGCGCCCATTGGACCTCAAGGATGCTGGGCATGCCCGTCTTTCAGGGCCGCGTCGAGTTCACCGAAGTCGTGCCCAACGAGCGCATCCGCGCCAAGTCGAGTGTCATCGCCGGACCGGCCTTCCTGTTCACGTTCGATCCCCTCCCTGATGGCGCGACGACGTTCGCGATCGAAGCCGAGTACCACTTCGAGGTGCCTGTCATCGGGGACCAGCTCGATCAGTTGTATGCCCGACTCACCCCGAACGCGCTGACCGATTTCGCCGCCGGGGTCAAGGCTCAGATCGAAGGGGTCGCCGTTCCTGTGGAGCCACAGCCAGGAGCCACGCTCACGCGCCAGGTCACCATCAACGCGCCGGTCGAGAAGGTGTTCGACGTCGCGCGGGACATCAGCAAGTTCTGGGCCTACTTCCCGGACGTCGCGGTCAGGGAGGTCAAGGTGACGCCTGACGGTGTCGGCTCCTCCGTCCGTCTCTACACCCACGAGCTGGGCCTCCACTTTGAGGGTGTCGCCGAGATCATCGAGGTCGTCCGCAACCAACGCATCGTCGTGAAGGTCACGTTCGGTCCGGAAAGCCCGGTCTGGACGTTCACCTTCGAACCCGTCGAGGGTGGGACGAAGCTCGCCGCGGAGGGCGAATGGCACGTGGGGATCCCGGGTGTTGGCAAGCCCCTCGGGAACCTCATCGCGAAGTCGCACACGGAATTCCTCGAAACCATGCTGGCCAACATCAAAGCCGACCTGGAGGCCACAGCCTGAGCCCCGGGCTGTCAACCTCACCGGGCTGACAGCCATCACCGAAGCTACAACGACCACCGCGACCTCTTCATCGATGATCCGCGGGGTCCGTGCTCGGGGGCACGCCGGGGGCCGAGCCGGATTCGGATGCCGCCAGGTGGTGGGGGTAACCTGAGCCCGCATCCGGGGGTTCAGGGGCGCTTGCGGGCCTTCCCGCCACGTTCCCCGTGTCGTCCCACGGAATGAGCACCTGCCTCTTAAGCAGATCCTGCTGTCCGCGTCGAGGCCGCCGTGAGGCGCTTCGCTGGTGGCCTTGCAGTCGGTCAAGGATTGGTCGACCGGCTCCGCCGCCAGGGATTGCCGCGGCGCGGCAGCAGGGGACAGGGGCGCGGTGTCGTGATCTTCGAGGGCTGTGGAGTGGTGAGATGAGGACGTTCAGGGCTGGGCTGCTGCACCGGCGGGTCACTGTCGACCCGTGGGAGCAGGCGGTGACGCACCGCGACGGAGTGATCACCCAGGTGCTGGCTGCAGGGCGCTACCGGCTGCCCCGCCGGGCAATCGCGTTGATCCTCGACACGCGGCCCCACCAGCTCGTGGTCAATGCCCAGGAGATCTTGACCGCGGATGCGATCAGCGTCCGGGTGAGCGCGGTCGCGGAAGTCACTCTGGCGGATGCCCGGGCGGCGGTGACCCAATCCCTGGACGGTGACGCGGTGATCTACCAGGCGATCCAGATCGCGCTGCGAGAGGCGATCACCACCAGGACGTTGGCCGAGGTCCTTGCCGATCGCGCCGGGATCTCCGCAGCGCTGCTCGCCCCAGCGCGGTCGGCGGCAGGCGGTGTCGGTCTGGAGGTGTTCGCGGCGGTGGTGCGCGACCTGACCGTTGCCCAGGAGGCCCGTGTCGTGCTGGCCGAGGTCGCTCTGGAGTCGCAGCGTTCCAAGATTGTCCTTGAGCGGGCGCGCACTGAGGTCGCTGCTACGCGGGCGCTGGCGAACGCGGCGCGGATCATGGCCGAGAACCCCGGACTCCTCCAGCTTCGGATGGTCCAGTCCGCTCCCTCTGGCGCGACAGTCGTGATCAACACCGGGACCTCGCCGCTGCCGACCCAGTAGCCGCGCGCGAGGAAACGGACGCTCTCGGACGGGCCGCGCCCCACGAACGCGCTCCGGACCTGAGGGTGACGATCGAAGCAGACGCGAACCGCACAGGGTAAGCCTGTGTTGCGCGGGACGCGCCGACGGTGGGCATTACTGCCACTTGTCACCCGCCTTGGCGTGAGCGATTCTCCGATCAGGGGTTCCAACTGACGCCAGGGGGACAGCATGCCGCGGGCCACGGACGCTGCGAGTTCCAGGGGCGCCGCCCCAGTCGAGTACTGCGATGCCGTCGTTGTCGGTTCGGGCTTCGGTGGGTCGGTTTCGGCCTACCGCTTGGCTCAGTCCGGGCGCTCCACGATCGTCCTGGAGCGGGGACAGGCCTATCCCCCAGGCAGTTTCGCCCGCAACCCGTACGAGATGAGCCGGGCCTTCTGGGAGCCGAAGGACAACATGTTCGGCTTGTTCGACGTCCGGTCGTTCCGCAAGCTGGAGGCCATCGTGTCCAGCGGCTTGGGCGGCGGTTCGCTGATCTACGCCAACGTCCTGTTGCGCAAGGACGAGCGCTGGTTCGTCCACGATTCGCCCCTGCCAGGCGGGGGCTATGAGCATTGGCCGATCAGTCGCGCCGACCTGGAACCGCACTACGAGGCCGTCGAGAAGATGATGACGCCCAGCCCATCGCCCTACCCCGATCTACCCAAGGCGAAAGCCCTGCGCGAAGCGGCCCAGGCACTTGGGCTGGAAACGTTCCATCCGCCGCTGGCGATCTCGTTCGCCCCACCCGGAGGTGAGCCGGCGCCGAAACAGGTCATCCCCGAACCCGAATACGGCAACATCCACGGCCTCACCCGGCTGACCTGCCGGCTGTGCGGGGAGTGCGACATCGGCTGCAACGAGGGATCCAAGAACACCCTCGACCACAACTACCTCTCCGCAGCCAAGCACCTGGGTGCGGACCTCCGTACCCTCTGCGAGGTCACCGGGGTGCGACCGCTGGACGGAGGCGGCTTCGAGGTCAGCTACACCAAGTACGGCACGGACCCGGACCAGACCGGTGATCGCTCCCGGACGCCGCACCGGATCCGCTGCGCGAACCTGTTCCTGGCGGCCGGCACCTTCGGGACGACAGCCTTGTTGCTGCGAAATCGAGTGAACCTACCCGCCCTCGGCCGAGCGATCGGGACGCGGTTCAGCGGCAACGGCGACCTGCTGACGTTCTGCATGGGCGCCAAGGCCGAGGGTCCAGCCGGTGGGATGCGGCTGATCGACGGCAGCTACGGCCCGGTGATCACCACGGCGATGCGGGTTCCCGACGGGCTGGACGAGGGCGGTCGCCGCCGCGGCTACTACGTTCAGGAGGCTGGCTTCCCTGACTTCGCCAACTGGCTGATCGAGACCACCGCGGTGACTTCGTCGGTGCAGCGGGCCGCTGTCGTCGCCCGCGACCTGGTGAGGCACCGCTTCGGCAAGCGGTACGAGTCGACCATCTCGGCC
>JBAVKY010000413.1:0-5657 GCA_049688555.1 Propionicimonas sp. | reverse complement strand
CACGCTCATGACCGCTCCAGCCCTCGTGGTGGTCGCCCACGGCAGTTCGGATCCGACTGTTGCCCAGGTCGCGCATGAACTCCGCAAGGGCCTTCAGGCGCTGCGTCCCGTCATGTCGATTCACGTCGCCTTCCTCGACCAGTGCCCCCCGAGCGGTTCGCAGGTGGTCACGCAACTTGCCCGGCAGGACGTGCGTGAGATCGTCTTCGTCCCGCTGCACTTGACCAACGCCGTGGACACCGACCCCCAGGTCGACGGGCTGCTATGCCGCTCCCGCCAGAACCACCCCGACATCCGATTCACGGCCTCGCGTCCGATCGGCCCTGAAATCAGCTTGCTGACCGTCCTCGACCAGCGGATGCGTCACGCCCTGAGCCACGCACGCTGCCTCGAATTGGACGGACTCGTGATGTCCGCAGAGAACGCCGGCGACGTCCGCGGCGCAGCGCTCCTGGCCCGACGCGCCCGGCAGTGGTCAACCCACCACCGGCTCCCCTGCCTGACCGCCGTGGCCGACGAGTCTGGCCCATCCGTCGCCCAGGCGATCATGGGGTTGCGCGCGCAGGGCCGTCGGCACATCGCGGTCGGGTCGTTCTTCCTCAGCCCGGACGACGCGTACCACGCCCAGTCGGACCTCGCCTACCGCTACGGCGCCGTGTCCGTCAGCGATCCGATCGGGGCGGCGCACGAAGTGCTCGACCTTGTGCTCGCGCGCTATGCGTTTGCGGCGATGGACCTGCTCGACTTCGGCTTCGCCGAAGAGATCGAGCTCGTCGATGAGGTCGCCACTCACCTGAGCGTCGTCAGCGCCTGATCCCCGCCCTTGGGTTTCAGGCTTGGGCCACCCGGAGCTTCTCGGCGGCAACGTCGAACTCCGCCGGTGGCCACTGCAGGTCAAGTCCGGCCAGCTTCTCGCGCAGCATTTCTGCCACGGCCCAGTCGCGGTACCACTTCCGGTTGGACGGGATCACGTGCCACGGCGCCACATCGGTGTTGCAGCGTTCGAGGACAGCCTCGTAGGCCTCCATGTAGGCCGGCCACTTCGAGCGGGAATCCACATCCCCCGGGTTGTACTTCCAATGCTTGCTGGGGTCTTCGAGGCGCTCTACCAAGCGCGCCTTCTGCTCGTCGAAGGACACGTTCAGCATGCACTTGATGATCGTTGTCCCCGAGGTCGCCAGTTCGGCTTCGAAGGCGTTGATCTCGTCGTACCGCTTGCTCCATTCGGCCGTCGGAACCAGTGAGTCCACTCGAACCACCAAGACGTCCTCATACTGGGAGCGGTCGAAGATGCCGATCATGCCGCGGCCGGGCAGGGCATTGCGGATCCGCCACAGGTAGTCATGGGCCCGTTCCTCCTTGGTGGGGGCCTTGAACGCCTTCAACTGGACACCCTGCGGATCGACAAGGCCGATGGCATGCCGGATCACACCTCCCTTGCCCGAGGTGTCCATCCCCTGCAGGATCACCAGCACATTGACCGCGTGGTCGGGATCGGTTCTTCCGTTGGCGTACAGACGCTCCTGGAGGTCGGAGAGCTCCGGTTCGAGCGCGAGCCGCAACGCGTCGGCGTCGTCCTTTCCTTCACCCGGAAAGCCGGGAGCGGCGTCAGCGTCGAAGTCGGCCATCGAAACGGGGCCCTGGGGAACCCGAAGCGAGTGACTGAGTGGCTTGTCGTTTTCGCGGTGTGCTGCCATCCCAGTAGTGTGGCCCCTCCTGCTGGCAACCGGTGGCAAGATGGCCCAATGATCGACGATGCGCCGCGGCGGGCACACCGATGAGCCTGCCGGTCCGGCCGCCACTGGAGCCCATGCTCGCCCGCACCGCGGCAAGCATCCCCGCCGGAATGGCCTATGAACCGAAATGGGACGGCTTCCGCTGCCTGGTGTTCCGGGACAACGATGACGTGCAACTCATCTCCCGCAACGGCAGGGACCTGTCGACCTACTTTCCCGAAGTCGTGGCGGCGGTGCTGGAAAATCTCCCGCCTCGCTGCGTGCTGGACGGCGAACTCGTCGTCATCAACGGCACCCGGCTCGACTTCGGCAAGCTCTCCGAGCGGATCCATCCTGCCGCCTCCCGGGTCAGGATGCTGTCGCTCTCCTGGCCCGCTTCCTTCGTTGCCTGGGACCTGCTCGCCCTGGACGACACGTCGCTGTTGAACACACCGTTCCTCGAGCGCCGCGCGGCGTTGGAGCGCGCCCTCGCGCACAGCGATCCGCCGATCTTCCTCACCCCGGTGACCCGCGACCAGGAGCTCGCCCGCGAATGGTTCAACGCCTTCGAAGGCGCCGGCCTGGACGGGGTGGTGGCCAAGGCGCCCGATGGCCACTACCTGCCCGGCCAGCGCGCCATGGTGAAGATCAAGCACAAGCGGGAAGCTGATGTCGCTGTCGGTGGCTATCGGCTGCACAAGAACTCGACCGCCGAGCGCCCGCTGCTGGGCTCCCTGCAGCTTGGTCTCTACGACGAAGCCGGGGTGCTCCATTTCGTCGGTGTCTCGGCGGCCTTCCCTGACGCCACGAGAGCCTCGCTGGCCGAGATGCTGGGCGAGCTCACCTTGGTGCCCGGGGCGGAACACCCGTGGTCGGCGGTGGAGGTCGAGGGACGCCGTCCCGGTGCGATCAGCCGCTGGAGTTCTGAGCTGCGGGAGACCCTGCTGATCGACCCGATGTTGGTGTGCTCGGTCGGCTACGAACACATGGAGGGAACGCGGTTCCGCCACACCACGCGGTTCCTTCGCTGGCGCCCGGACCGGGAGCCAGGCTCCTGCACTTTCGACCAGCTCGAAGAGGTGGTGTCCTTCGACCTCGACGCCATCCTCGGCCGCGGCTGAGCCCCGCCAACCGCGCTGCGGCGCGGAGCCTGCCATCTCGCTGGGCGGGGTGACCGATCGGTCAGTCGTCAAGCCTTTTCGCACGCGAGGGTTGCACCCGCATCGGCTCGCCGGGCATCTTCGGGTACTCGGGGGGATAGGGCAGCTCCCCCTCGCCGTTGGCGGCGTCGCTCTCGTACCACGCGAGGGCACCCTCGAGTGACCCGGGTTGGCAGTCCTCCAGTTCCTGCCACGGGTCCCCCAGTTCCGCGAACCTGCCCGGCATCGTGAGTACGGTGAGGTCGGCCGGGTCGACGTCTGGCAACTCCTCCCAGCTGACGGGGGCCGACACCCGTCCGAGCGGGGTCGGACGGATCGAGTAGGCCGAGGTCATCAGCCGATCACGGGCCATCTGGTTGAAGTCAACGAAGATGCGCTCCCCGCGCTCCTCCTTCCACCAGTTCACCGTGACCTGGGACGGCATCCGCCTGGCAAGTTCACGCCCGACAGCGATCGCGGCGTGCCGGGCAGCGATGAAGTCCGTCGGCTGGACGGGCGCGAAGACATGAATCCCCCGCCCTCCGCTGGTCTTGCAGAAGCCGGTCAAGCCCGCTTCGAGGAGAACCTGCCTCAGTTCGACTGCGGCCCGCACAGCCATGGCGAAGTCCGAGCCTGGTTGCGGGTCGAGGTCGATGCGCAACTGGTCAACGGCATCGGTGTCGGCGGCCCGCACGGGCCACGGGTGGAAGCGGACGGTGCCAAGGTTGACCATCCACAGGATGCTCGCCAGATCGGCCGGGGCGACCTCCACCGCCGTCCGTCCTGAGGGGAACGTGATCAGGACGGTCTGCACCCACTCCGGCGTATTGGCCGGGGCCCGCTTCTGATAGAAAGCATCGCCACGGCCGTCCGCCCTGGTCGACAGGACGACACCGTCACGTACCCCACCGGGCCAGCGCTCCATCGTGGTCGGACGGTTCCGCAGCGCGTTCAGGATTCCCGGACCCACCGCCAGGAAGTATTCGGCGACCCCCCGCTTGGTGATGCCTAGTTCGTCGAAGTAGGTCTTGTCGGGGCTGGACAGGCGCACCCGGCGTCCGTCCACCTCGAGTTCGATGGCTGGATTCGGCATGCCGGACAGGTTACGCGCCCGCTTGCCAGGGCTGTCTACGGTGGAGGTTGACTCGTAGGAGGAATCGGATGGGACTGTCGGTCATCAAGACCCCACAAGAGTGGCGCCAGCAACTGAGCGCCCTTGAGTACTCCGTGTTGCGTGAGGGGGGTACCGAGCGGCCCTTCACCGGCGAGTACACCGACCACACCGCCCCCGGCAGCTACCACTGCAAAGCCTGTGGCACGGAGCTCTTCCGCAGCGACCACAAGTTCGCGTCCCACTGCGGCTGGCCGTCGTTCTTCACCAGCGCAGCCGGAGATCGGGTGCGGATGCTGACCGACGACAGCCTTCCGGGCCGTCCCCGCACCGAAGTCCGCTGCGCCGCCTGCGACTCGCATCTCGGCCACGTGTTCGCCGGTGAGGGTTACGGCACCCCGACAGACCTGCGGTATTGCATCAACTCCGTCTGCCTCACCTTCAAGCCAGCCGGATAGCGCTCCGGCGCGCCAGCACCCACAATCGAATCCACATGGTTACCCTCGCTGTGTGGGAGCCAGGAGTCAGAGTCCCGTGCCTCGCCTGTTCGAACAGGTCGTCGAGGCGATGTTGGCGATGCCTTGGCGCGCCGAACTCGTCATCGAAGAGATCCCAGCACCCCAGAAGATCGCACCCTTCGCCGTGGCGATCAGCGCCGACGTCGTGGTCGCTGACGAGGATCTGGGCAGCGGCAGGCTGGTACTCCTGCACGATCCCGCCGGCAACGCGTCGTGGGACGGCGACTTCCGCTGCGTCACGTACGCGCGGGCCGACGTGGACGCCGAAATGGTCGCCGACCCCTTGCTGACCGAGGTGGGCTGGTCGTGGCTGGTGGACGCCCTGGAGCGCAATCACGCCGGCTATTGCGCGCCCAGTGGCACGGTGACCGCGGTATCGAGCCGTTCCTTCGGCGCGATCGCCGAGGACCCACCACGTGCCGAGATCGAGCTGCGG
This sequence comes from Propionicimonas sp., assembly GCA_049688555.1. Lineage (GTDB taxonomy): Bacteria > Actinomycetota > Actinomycetes > Propionibacteriales > Propionibacteriaceae > Propionicimonas. Next base: position 738 of record JBAVKY010000413.1, on the reverse strand, counting down.
GCCTCCTGGACGCCCACCATCGCCGCCGGCGACGACGTCATCCGTCACCTTCGCGCGTGGTCGGAGTTGCTGTGCCTGACGGCGGGTCTGCCCCCACTACCCGACGGTGTTGTGCCACTCGCGACTCGGCGGCCGGGGTCGAGGATGCGGTGACGGATCTCCCCGCCGAACCGGAATCCGTCGTCTACCCGGTGCTCACCGAACCTGCGGGGGGCATCCCCGACATCATCGACACCCCTGCCGCTCTGGAGCGCGCGATCGGTGTGCTCGCCGCCGGCCACGGCCCGGTCTCCCTCGACACCGAACGGGCCCACGGGTTCCGCTACACCGCCAAGGCCTACCTGATCCAGCTGCGGCGCGCTGGCGCCGAGACCCACCTGATCGATCCCGTCGCCCTCGAAGCCGGGCAGCAGGTCGCGAATCTGAGCGGCCTCAGCGCCGCATTGGGCGAGGCCGAGTGGATCCTGCATGCCGCCAGCCAGGACCTCCCGTGCCTGGTTGAGGTCGGAATGGTCCCCGCGCGGCTGTTCGATACCGAACTCGCTGCCCGGCTCCTGGGGATTCCCAAGGTCAATCTCGGCACCCTGATGGAGGAGGCCCTCGGCATCTCGTTGCTCAAGCAGCATTCAGCCGCCGACTGGTCCCGCCGCCCGCTGCCGGAGGACTGGCTGGCCTACGCTGCCCTCGACGTCGAACGACTTCACGACCTCGAGGATTGGCTGATCGAGCAGCTGGAGC
>JBAVKY010000412.1:0-2029 GCA_049688555.1 Propionicimonas sp. | reverse complement strand
GTCATCAGGTGAGTTCCCCTCAGAGTTTCAGCAGGCTGGCAGTGTCGACCGAGGTCGACCGACGGGTCCGGAAGATGATCATGATGATCGAAAGTCCGACGACGACCTCGGCGGCCGCCACCACCATCACGAAGAAAGCCGCCACCTGACCGTCCAGGCCACCTCGGCCCATCGCGAAGGACACCATGACCAGGTTCGCGGCGTTCAGCATCATCTCGATCGACAAGAAGGCGACCAGGGCGTTACGCCGGGTCATCACGCCGATGGCACCGATCACGAAGACGATCGAGGCCAGGACGACCAGATTCTCGGGGGTCACAGCTCCTCCTCCTCGGCAACTCGTTCGATCGCCCGGAAGGTCTGCGCTGTTGCCTCGGACAGGGCAGGAGCGTCGACGATGACCCCACGGACGGCCAGCGTCTCCGACACGGAAGCCGCCGACACCGAGCCGTCCGGCAACAGCGCGGGGGTGGCGATCGAGTTGTGCCGGGCCAGGACGCCGGAGTTCGGCAACGACCCTGGGTGCGCTCCGGTTTCGGCGTACGCCCGCATCCGCTCGGCGGCCAGTTCGGCCTGCCCCAGCTTCGGAGTCACCCGGCGCTGGTGAGCCAGGATCATGGCACCCAGGGCGGCTGTGATCAGCAGCGCCGAGGTGAGTTCGAAGGCGAAGACATACCGGCCGAAGACCAGCGCGGCCAACGATTCGATGTTGCCCCCGTGGACGGCATTCGCCGCGTCCACACCCACGATGGGAGCGTTCAGCGCGCCGCCGATGCCCAGCACGATCAAGGCCACCAAACCCACGGCGGTGAGAACGGCGAGCAGTTTCTGGCCTCGAAGGGTCTCGACCACCGAATCGGGGATGTCGACCCCGACTAGCATCAGCACGAAGAGGAACAGCATCAGAATCGCGCCGGTGTAGACGATGATCTGGACGACGCCCAGGAACTCCGCCCCCAGCGCGAAGTACAAGGCGGCCAGGTTCAACATGGCGAGCACCGCGCAGAGCAGCGAATAGGTCGCCTTGCGCAAGAACACCAGCCCGAGCGTGCCGACCACCACCAGTGGCCCGCAGATCCAGAACGCGACATCTGCCCCGGTCACCGGGCACCTCCTGCGGTTTCGTCGGCCACCGGGGTCCGGTTATCCGGCCGGCCGGTCGGCGGCAGGCCGAGGAAGTAGTCCTTCTCGTCGGCGCCCAGGCGACGCGGATGCGGTGGCTCTTCCATGCCCGGCAGCAGCGGCGCGAGCAGGCGATCCTTGGTGTAGATCATCTTCTCCCTGGTCGTGTCGGCCAGTTTGAAGTCGTTGGTCATGGTGAGGGCCCTGGTGGGGCAGGCCTCGATGCACAATCCGCACAGGATGCAGCGCAGGTAGTTGATCTGGTAGACCCGCCCGTACCGCTCACCCGGGGAGAAACGCTCGGTGTCGGTGTTGTCCGCACCTTCGACGTAGATCGCGTCCGCTGGGCACGCCCAGGCGCACAGCTCGCAGCCCACGCACTTCTCGAGCCCGTCCGGCCAACGATTCAGTTGGTGCCGGCCGTGGAAGCGTGGGGCGGTGACCTTCTCCTTGCCCTTCTCGGGGTAGCCCTGGGTGAAGGTCTTGCGGAACATGGTCCGGAAGGTCACCCCGAAGCCGGCCCACGGATCGAAGAAACCCATCACTGCTCCTTGTCGATCGAGGCCGCCGCAGACGGCTCGGTGGTGGACGGGACCACGCCTGACAGTTCTGGCAGTACCTGACCCGGCATCGGCGGGACGGGGTAGCCCCCGGCATAAGCGTCGAAGGGGCCCTCCGGGATCGGCTCAGGCACCGGTTCGGGCTTCTCCCCCAGGAACAACAGGACCAGCAGCACCGCGACCACGATGCCCACCAGAACCCACAGCAGCGGACCTTGCAGCAGGCCCTCATCGGCCAGTTTCTTGAAGGTCGATACCGTCACGATCCAGCCGAGCGAGATCGGGATCAGCCACTTCCAGCCCAGTGTCATGAACTGGTCGTAGCGGAACCGCGGCAGCGTGCCGCG
>JBAVKY010000411.1:0-1998 GCA_049688555.1 Propionicimonas sp. | reverse complement strand
CGAGTAGATGCGTGGCGTAAGAATGTCTTAGCGTATGGACATGGGCGTCCTTGTTCACCCCGGCCGCTTTCAAGGCGTGCCGAAAAGCTTGTTGAACGGTGTGCAGCGGCACGGGTTGGTCGGCGTGGGCGCCGTGCGCGCCGCCGCGGTCGACGCGGGGGAATAACCACTTCGGATTGCGATGGGTTTTCCAGCAGTCTCCCAGCAAACGTAGCGTGGCGGCAGGAAGGGGGACATAGCGGTCTTTGTTGCCCTTGGCGGCGCGAATATGAATCAGGCCACGGTCCCGTTGGATATCGCTCACAGCCAGCCGACACCCCTCGCCCAAGCGCAGGCCGCAGGTATAGATCAACGTTAGACAGGCACGGTGACGCAGTTCTCGAACCTGGCCCAGGATGCGCCAGACTTCATCCCGGGAAAGCACGACGGGGAGTTTCCTTTCCGCGCGTGGACGCGGAATGTTCAAGGCGGTCCAGTCCTGTTTGAGCGTGGACTCGAAGAAGAATTTAATGCCGCAGAGCGCAATCGTGGTGGTGGCCCGCGCCAGGCGCTTCTGATTGCGCAGATACAGAAAATATTCGCGCACCTCCTCAGCGGTAATGTCCTGGGGATTTTTCCAGCAGAAGCCGGCCAGTTGGCCGACCGCGCGGATATACGACTCGATCGTGCGCTCGGAAAATCGGCGCAGTTGCATCTCCTCGATCATGCGTTGACGGATGGGGTTGTTCATCGGATTTCCTTTCCACGGGAGAGGGTTGTTTTATTCCCCCGTTGGCCGTAGGATGAACTCCGCAAACGCTTATGAAATAGAGAACCTGCCGGCGTTGCGCCGGCTTAGTTCAACAAAATAAGGATTAGCAGTGTGCGAAGCCACACTGCAATCCTGGGTTGAACAAGCCGCGGGGGAGAGGACATGAACTTTGCTCCGCTCATCGGAGAGCCGGAACCTTCAGCGACGCGCCTGTGGAGGGGAGGCCGGCACGCGAATGAGCAATGACCGGTACCCGCCGGCGGAGAACGGCGGATCCACCGCCTCGAAAACCAGCGGAAATTCCCATTTGGGACAGAGCTTCGCCGGCCGCACGGACCGCGCAGCTGATCCACGCTGATAAGGTGTCAACGGACGACTCACTCGCTTGCCCCCTCCAAGACCGGCGGTGCGCGGGCATAGCCGGAGATACGGCGCAGCGGGACCAGAACCTGGACACAGACCATGGGGGTCGTGCAGTCGGGACACGCCATTGGGCGGGGTTTCGGCTCCGGTACGGGCGGTGGGAGCGGGCGGCCCTGCCGCAGATATAACGCCGCGCGGGCTAGGATGAGCGCGGCAGATCGAGTCGGATGGTGCAACCCGTAGTAGCGCACCTTGACAAAGCCCGAGGGCAACACATGCTGGAGGAAGCGGCGGATGAATTCCATGACCGGTAGGGTCATCTTTCGGGATTTGCCAGTTTCCGAATCGCGATAACGGAAGGTGACGCGGTATTCGTCGTGGGCGAGAATCGCCGAATCGGCTAAGGCCACGCGGTAGAGGTAGCGGCTCAGATAACGCAAGGCCCGCTCCCCATTTCCCACGGGTTTGGAATGCACCACCCAATCGCATGGCCAAACCTTCTTCGGAATGGCGGCGAATGTTTCCGGCAGCCGTTTTCGCAAGGCGTCGCGGAAGCGCGCGCGGAAGATGCGGGAGAGGGCTGTCACCGGGACGAGGAACTGGTGGTCTGCCTCCCGCCAGGAACCGTCGGACGCGAGCCCGCCGCCGGTGACCAGATAATGAACGTGCGGGTGATAAAGCAACGCGCGGGTCCAGGTGTGCAGGACACCGGTTGCGCCGGGTTGGGCGCCAAACCATTTCGGGTTGGCGCAGAGATCGCGCAGCGTGGAGGAGGAGGCCGAGAACAGAATGGCCAGGCCTTCTCGCGGATGGGAGCGGATCACCCCGCGCAACTCTTCGGGCACGGTGAAGGTGCACAGGTGGTAGGTTACGGGCAAACGCAG
>JBAVKY010000410.1:0-8970 GCA_049688555.1 Propionicimonas sp. | reverse complement strand
ATAGAGTCGACCAGTTCGAAAGGGGACCTCGAGTGGCATCTGAGCGTAGGCAGACGACCCAGGCAGTCGCTTGGTTCTGGGACCTCTACAAGCGAGATCTGTTGGACCTCGATCCCCCGTATCAGCGCCGCAGCGTGTGGTCGCAGACGTACAAGGAGTACTTCATTGACACAATCCTCTTGGACTATCCCGCCCCGGCAGTGTTCCTCTTCGAGGACATCGACGATTCGGGAATCGCAAAGTACTCGGTAGTGGACGGTAAGCAGCGCCTCTCGACGATCTTCGAGTTCCTTGAGAACGAGTTTCCTGTTAGCGAAATGGCAACCATGGAGCGCTACCGAGGGCTCCGCTTCACCGAGCTCCCGAGTGAGATCAAGCAGAAGTTCTATAAGTACCAATTCTCTATCGAATTCCTGCCCACGATCGACGAGAGCGCTCTGAGCAACATATTTGACCGCATCAACCGGAATGTCGCGCGACTGACTCCGCAGGAGCTACGCCATGCGCGCTTCGGTGGCATTTTCGCGACGAAGGTCGAGGACCTTACCGAGTACCTCGAGGAGCTAATGCCAAAGGACTTTCCGAGAATTGCCGCAGCCTCTCGTCGGCAGATGAAGGACGCCGAACTCGTCGCGCAACTGATGCTGCTCACGGAGCGGGGAATAGACAGCTACTCACAGGATGACCTAGACAACGCCTACAACGCCCGAGATGAAGAGTGGGAGCAGGCGGTCCAGGTCGAGTACGAGGTGCGCCAGGTCATGGCCGTGCTCGTGCAGTGGGCTGACGGGATATTGGCCGGTTCCTCCAAGCGCCTTCGGAATCAGGCGGACTTCTATTCCCTCTTTGGCGCGATCCTGCTACTCCTCCGCGAGGACAATCTCCCGGAGGCTGCGATCGCAGTCGCTCGTCTCAACGCAGCCATGGAGCGCGTGAACTCCGAGGCTGAGCGTCAGCAATTCGAAGGCGCCAAGCGGTACTTCGAAGCCGCGCGTTCAGCATCGAACGACATCGCGCAGCGACGCGATCGCATCGACTACCTCAGGAACGTCATCACCGGGGACGACGAGAGTGTCGGATCCTGAGAGCCTCAGACAGGCGTTCGACCGGGTCCAGCCTCAGGTCGAGGATGTCGCCCGGCACGTGGGCAAGACGCTTGAGCCCTACTGCAAGGAGCACGGGTACCTCTTTAGGGGTCGGAGCAAGGAACTGACTTCCCTTGTCGAGAAGCTCGAGGGGGGGCGGGTGGCGCGCTGGTCCGAGATTGATGACCTGTACGCATGCACGATCGTCGTTCCCGTGAGAGACCATGAGGATAAGGTCCTGCGGAAGCTCGACTCCAGCTTCGTTCGGAGACAAGTCCGGTCTCGAACCGAGTCAAGGAAGGCTCCAGATGTCTTCCGATTCGACGGCACTCGCTGGTACGGAACCATAAGCGAGGCGGCCGCCGCGACAAGGCAGCCTGGCGTCAAGAACGTCATCTTTGAGGTGCAGGTAGTCACAGCGTTTGAGTACGCGTGGATCGCCGTCACTCACGATCTAGTGTACAAAGGCGACGTCGTGGAATGGCGCAAGCAGCGCCTAGCTGCCCAGCTTAAAGCTGCCGTTGAACAGGTGGAAGTACTCATTTCCGCCTTCGAGTCAGCGTCCGACGCCGTGCTTGAGTCGCCCTGGCCCGAAACGGAAGTCAAGGCACTCATCGTCGAACGGTTCAGGCGGCTGGCAGCCGATGGCTTGCTGCCGGAGACCCTCCTTCCGGCGAGTTGGCGCCGCTTTGGCGACAACGTCTATGCGCTGGTGAAGTCGTATGAGGCGAACCCCCACAAGCTCTCCACGGCCGTGAACGCTCTGCTGGACACCGTCGACTCTGATCTCCTCGGGGCCGAACCTACCCGCCTGCCGAACTCCGGGACGCTATTTCAGTACGTTCTCTCAGTCGTGAACCGAGCAGACACGACCGGGAATCTCGACAAGTTCCGTGTCATTCCGTCCCGAGAGCTGCAAGATCTCTACGGCATCAACCGCCTTGGGCAGGAGTTTGCGTTCGATGGAGCGGCCGACGACTCGTCGAGCGACTTGCGCACGGACGTCGAGGGCGCGGACGCGACCTCGTCCGGCTAGCCAAGCAGCCCGGCGGCATCAGCCCGCCTCCTCGGGCCCTCGGCGCGCCGACCGCCACGACGAGTCGCCGCCGCCTGGCGCGCACCCTGTGCTGCGGTCGGCGTCCGACCTGAGTTGGGTCAAACGCCTTAGTGCCTTGGATTTGGCTGGTTGAGGGCGTTGAGGATGGCCTGCTGGTCGGGGCTGAGTGCGGGTGGGAGGGTCTGGATCGCGCCGTTGATCTGGATGGTCGCTGAGCGCAATGGGCGTAGCTGGCGCAGGAGTCGGCGTAGCGCGAAGCCTGTTCGGTCTTGAGCGGTGCGGGAGATCGCCAGCGCGGTGAACACGATGGTCAGGTGCGCCTCGATCGAGTCGCGGCTCCTGGCGAACAGTGGTCGAGCCCTCAGATCGCTCTTGGACATGCGGAACGACGCCTCGACGTGCCACAGGTCGCGGTAGGAGGAGATCACCTCGGCTGGGGGCATGACCTGGGCGGGAATGTTGGCCACGTACCCGCGCAGCCCGGCCAGGCGCCTGGCCCGTGCCAGCGCGGCCTGGTCCAGGACGTGGGCATCGCCGGCGGTCTTGACGAACCTGGGGGTGCGCGCGGCCTTCTCACCGGCGATCACCGCGCGGGCCCGGTTCTCCTGCGCGGTGAGGGTCTTGTTGTCACGGGCGAACCGTTTGGCCGAGTAGGCCCACACCGCCCGCCACGACCCGGGGTGGGTGGCCGGGTCCCAGCACGGCTCGGCGCGTTTGGCGGAGTCGTTGTCGGTGTTCTTGCCGATCTTGGGGGTCACGGTGTCGATGAGCTGGCCGTCGGTGAACGCGTCGCCGTGCCAGCGGAAGTGGGAGGCCAGGTCGATGGGGGCCTTGGTCGTCTTGGATCCGACGATGAACCGGTGCCCGGCCTCATCGAGGGCGGTCAGGTTCGCCGCGGACAGCATGCCGGCATCGGCGACCACGACCAGGTCGGCGATCCCGTGCCGGGCCGTGAAGGCCTCGATGATCCCGGTGATCGTGTGCTTCTCGGCCTTGTTGCCCTCCCAGCACCCGATCTCCAGCGGGAAGCCGCGCCGGTCGACGAGCAGTCCCACGATGATCTGCGGGTCGACCCGCCGTTCCTTGGAGTAGCCGACCTTGCGCAGGTCGTCTTCGGACTCGGCCTCGAAATGCAGCGTGGTCACGTCATACAGGCACAGCGACACATCACCGGCGGCCCGGGCGTGTTCGAAGCACAGCCGCGCAAGTTGGTCGCGGTACCGCCCGTCCTGGCACCGCCGCAGCGTGCGTTTCCTGGTCGACAAGCTCGCCGACGCCCGTCCCAGATCGGCCAGCACCCGGTCGACGTCGAGCAGGCTCGTCGGCTCGACGACCCTGGCGATGACCAGGTCCCGGAACACCTCATCGCCCAGCGCGTTGAACCCCAGATCGTCGTACACCCCGACCAGCGCGTGATACAACAGCGCCGACGACGTGCGCAGCACTCGCGGCCCGGCCACCACAGCCCGCCGAGACGACGACGAGCCCGGCGCGCCGAACAGCGTCGCGGCCGGGGCTGGCACCAACGCGACCTTCGATGTAGGCAGCGACAGCCCCAGATCCAGCTCCCCCTGCGCCTCATCGGCGACCAACCGCCGCGCCTTTGCCATCAACAGCCCCAACTCGACCTCGTCACGCGCCGAACCCACATGACGCACGATCCGGCGCCGACCAGCCACCGACTCAGCGATCTGCACCGCAGTCGCCCCCGAGGCCGTCCGCACCCGCCGCACCCACGCCACCCCCCGATCCTAGAACCCCGATTAGTGCCTAAACAGCGCACCAACCGAGCACAACACAGCAGGTCAAGGGCCAAAAGCGTCTTGAAGCGACCGGTACGTGACCCAACTCAGGTCCGAAACATTGAACCCGAAGAGCGACCACGGATCGCATCGCTGGGTGCTGACTGCGGCCATGGCCTGCTGCGACGTCACGGCAGTGCGGCCAGCTGTCATGTGGCCACGGACAGCACCAGGATCCGCAAGGCGCGCCCACCGTCGGATCGGAACGCGGAGTCACCCGTCCCGTCGCCCGCCTCCGCGTGAGCCCCATCTGGTCTTCGTGGGGAACGCTCGGCAGCGAAGGGTCATTGGCTCCGGAAGTCGGGGGGCATCCAGCCGAGGTAGGCATGGTCCGCGAATCCACGGAGGCCGGTCACGGCGACGGCGCCGCGCGTGGTGGTGACCATGCGTCCGTCCCCGAGGCTGATCGCGATGTGCCCGGCGCCTCCACCGATCGCGGCGCTCCACAGGACGATCGCGCCGCGCGGCGGGCTGAAGTCGCGCGGTCGGCGAAGGCTGGCGGGGGCGTTGTCCCAGACCTGGTGCGCCCTGTTGATGCTGGCCCCATCCCAGGGACGCTGGTACGCGTACCTACCGACGAACCGGAGGCAGTAGCCGGCGTCGCGCCATACGCCGACTTGGCTCAGCGCCCAGCGGAGGGCCTGATCTGAGGTCCGTCCGTTCCGGTAGCCGTTGGGCAGCATCGCGTCAACCCCGCCGGCAGGTCGCTCGGCTGTCGCACCTGAGCCAGGTTCGTCGACGAGTCGCAGGGCGTACTCGGTGCTGGTGGCGAGGGCCCGGATCCGATCCACGTAGGTCGTGGTCTCCGCGTACGGCGGCGTGCCTCCGTAGTGGAGCACCGCCCCAGGTCCGGCGTTGTAGGCGGCCAGCGCGAGGCTGACGATCGTGACGGAGTCGCCGTCGCCCAGATGATGGTCGAGCACGATATCGAGCACGTGGCACAGGTAGTCGGCTTGGGCACGGATCGCGTCGCCGGGGTCGAAGGGACTGGCGGTGCCGTCCTCGTCCAAGTCGCCACCCCACGTCCGCCAGGTCGCCGGCATGAACTGCGCCAGGCCCTGCGCCCCCGCCGGCGACACGGCACGAGGGTTCCAGTCGCTCTCCACGGCCAGTTGGGCAGCCAGCACGACGGGGCTTATCCGCGGGCAGCGCTCGGAAGCCGCGAGCACGTCTGCCCTGTACTCCTCGGGAACGCCGGAGCCGAGCGTCACTGGGCCGGCGTCCGTTGCGGCTGCAGTCACCGCCGCCACGCTGGCGATCACCAGGAAGGGGACGCCAAGCGCAAGCGTCATGACGGCGCTGAGGGAGACGCGGATCAGCTGGCCCATCATGCTCCTCTCACAGTGCGTCCGAGTAAACGCGCTTTGGTGATCACCAACCGTCGCGGCGAGGCTTGCCACCGACCTCGCTGACAGTCAGGCAGCCAGTCTCCCGACCATGACCTCGGGTGAAGTAGCCGAGCGGCCATCTGAGCCTCGGCCATCCGCCGGACGCCTGGACGGTTTCCATGAGTGCCCATGGAACCAGCCATTGCCCTGATGATCAACCGTCTCGCACCCTTGTCCGTGCTGCCTCGTGGTGATACGGTCCGTCTCAGAGAACCGATTCACCACCACATTCAGTTGACACAGGGGTCCGGAGACGATGGCCTCTCCCCGGCGTTCTCGAATCCTCGAGGAGGAACCCGTGCTCCCCAAGCGACTGGCAGTGGCAACCACCTTCCTGCTGATCACGCCGGCCTCGTCAGCGTCCGCCGACGTCCCGGGTCCGACGCCGGCTCGCCCGCCGGGTACGGAGGGGTTGACGACACTGCTGAACTGGGGGATGTGGCTGGTGACTTTCGCAGGCATCGTGGGGGTGCTCATCAGCGCTGGGTCGATGATGCTCGCGCATCGGCGGGGTGAAGGCGGAGAGCAGGCCGCGAAGCTCGGCTGGGTCCTCGGCGGCTGCTGCGTGGCCGCGGCCAGCGCGTCACTCGTGAACGTCCTGCTGTGAACACCCAAATCGCTGAGGCGTTGGCCGAGTACCGCGCGCGGCTGCATCCGGATGAGCCGCCCAGGCCCAAGGCCAAGCGGTGGCGCTGGGGGCTGGTCACCGGTCTGACGGTGCTGCTCATGCTCGGGGGGCTGTGGGCGTGGCTGCGCCCGGATACCGGCTCCACGCCGACTACTGCCCCCCAGCTCGCGGACGAGCACGTCGTCGACTTGACCGGGCGGCTCCCCGCAGCGGACCCGACCCCGGATCCAGCCGGGGTCGGTGCGACGGCCGCCCCGCTGGTGGTCGCACCGCAGACGACATGGCGGCCGTGGGAGACCATCGCCCTGCGCACCTGGCTGCCAGCGAGCAGCGCAGGTCCCGGCCAGCCTGACCGGCTGATGGGCTTCACCCACACCCCCGAAGGTGCGGTGGTCGCCGCGGCGAACGTGTACCCGGCGATCTACTACACCCGGGACCGCTCGGCCTGGCGCGACCTGGCGGAGCGCCGGGTGCTCTGGGCCGACGGATCGCGGGAAGCGCTGTGGGAGGCGCTGGAACCGGTCTGGACGCTGGCCGGAGGCGGTCTCACGCTGCGACCGGTGGGGTTCCGAATGCTGTCGTACACCCCCGAACTGTCCCGGGTGCGCCTGTGGTGGCGGACCGAGTCCCCAGCAGCAGCACCGGTGATCGTTGGGGCGATCGCCACGGTCCACTGGGTCGATGGCGACTGGTGGCTCGTATTCGACGAGCCCGCCAGCGACCTGCGCACGATCGATCCCGCCCGGGACGGCTACGTCCCCTGGGGACCGGGGGTTGCACAGTGATCGGCGCCGTCTCACCGAGCGACCTCGCGTGTGCCCTGCCGGGGCCGTCCGCCGCGGCGTGCGCCGTCGGGGACGCGCTCGCGGGGGCGGGGGCCGCGGTGTCGAGCTCTGTGGTGTCCACCGTTGTCGCCGGCCTCGGCCAGGCCCTGTTCGACTCGTGGTGGGCGCTGCAGGCCAAGGTGCTCACGCTTTGGGTCGACACCCCGACCCCGACCGAGCGGGACTTGGCTGGGCCGGGTCACGTCGGCGGCTACGTCGCGTGGCTCACCGGTGTGGTGCTCGTGGTGTCGGTGTTGGTCGCCGCGGTGCGCACGATGATGGCCCGCGACGGCCGCAGCCTCGCCGACCTCGGCCGCACCGTGGTGCTCACGCTCGTGGTGTCAGGCGTGGGCGTCGCCGCGGCGGTGGCGCTCCTGCGCACCGGCGACGCGATCGCCGCCGCGCTGGTCGACGAGCACGCGCTGGTCGAATCCACAGGCACCGGGACCGAGGTGAACGCCGGGCTGGTCGCCGGGCTCGGCGGGGCGGCGCCCATCATCCTGGCCATCCTGGGGCTGCTGGCCTCCATCACGCAGTTCTTCATCCTGCTGGCCCGGAACGCGGTGCTGCCACTCGTGGTGGTGCTGCTCCCGCTGGCCGCAGCGGCCGGTGGCACGATGCTCGGCCGAGCCTGGTTCGGCCGGCTGGCGGCGTGGCTGCTGGCACTGGCCTTCTACAAGCCCGCGGCGGCGGTGGTCTACGCGGTGGTCCTTGTGCAGCTGCGCACAGCCGACACCGGGATCCGGGCGCTGACCGCGCTCGCCGGGATGGTGGCGGCGATCCTCGTGCTCCCCGCGCTGGTGCGCCTGTTCGCGCCAATCACCGCCGGCGGCGGAGGCGGAGGCGGCGGATACGCCGCGGCGACCGCTGCGGGCACCGCTGCCCGAGTAGCCGCCACCGCGGTCCGCTGAGGTCGGAGAAGGGGGTACAGCGATGAGTCTGGACACACAGGCCGCGACAGGCGAGCTCGGGGCGAGTGCGCGATACGGCGGCTGGCATCCGGTGACCAGCCCCGGGATTGGTCGGCTCGGCCTGGCCAGCTCACTGCTCGGCGTGGCCGGCTTGGTGTGTGCGTTCGTGGTGGGCACCCTGCTCACCCCGACCGCCGGCCTGATCGTTGCGGTACTCGTGGTGGTGGCTGTGGTGCCGCTCGTGCTTCGCGGTCGGGACGGCCGCTCCGGGTACGCGGCCGCGGGAGCGCGCCTCGCTCACCGCTGGGCGCGCCGCCGCGGCCGGACGCGGTACACACCCGCGCTGCTGGGGGGCCGAAAGGGAATGGGCTGGTCGGGGCCGTGCCCCGCACCGGGACTGCTCGCCCGGGCCCAGTTGCGCGGTGTCGTGGTCCCGCTGTGGGGGGAGGTTGGCGTCCTTCGAACGCGGGCAGACCGCTGGTCCGTACTCCTCGCAGTCCCGGTGGAGCCTGCGGCCCTGGTGGACCCGAACACGCTGGCCGCCTGGTCCGAGGGATGGGGACAGTGGCTGGCACAGCTTCCGCACGAGACGCAGGTCGTGGCCGCGACGGTCACGGTCGAATCCGGCCCGGACACGGGGCACACCCTGGCCAGCGAGTCCGCCCGGCTCACCCATCCGGAAGCGCCGAACCTGGCCCGCGCCTTCCTGGACGAGGTCGCGTCCACGTGGCCCGGTGGATCCCTGACCCCGCGGGTGTGGGTCACGTTGACGTTCACCACCCACCGGCCGGGGCGTCGCCCGGCCACCGCGGCCCAGATGACCGACCTGCTGGTCGAGCGCGTCCCTGGACTCTGCGCGTCACTGGCCCGTACCGGGGCGGGCCGGGCACTGCCGATGACCCCCGACCAGGTGGTCGCGATCGTGCGCGGAGCGTGGGACCCGAGTGCGATCGCCCTGTTCGAGGCGGCCGCTGCCGCCGGGGAGCCGCACGGGATCAGCTTCGCCGATGCCGGGCCCGTGGCCGCCCGTGACGAATGGGACCACCTGGCCCATGACGACGCCGTGTCCTGCACATGGCGGATGACCGCGGCTCCTCCCGGGGGCGTGCACTCCCGAGTCCTGGCCCCCCTGCTGGACCCGCACCCTGGGTTGCTGCGCAAGCGGGTCACGCTCATCTACCGGCACCACCAGGCGGCCGAGGCGGCACGGATCGCCGACGCGGACCTCCGTACCGCAGCCGTGCGCGCCGGGGAGCGCCGTGGCCAAGTACGCGC
>JBAVKY010000409.1:0-1576 GCA_049688555.1 Propionicimonas sp. | reverse complement strand
GCCACACTCGCACCCCGACAGCGTGATGGTCACGTTGAGCACCTTCCGACGCCGACTCCGGTCAGGCGACAAGGAGGTTGATGTGGAGTTGCCTGCCTTCCAGGCCCGATGGCTGGACGCCCAAGAGCATGCGGGAACCAACATCGGTGACACCCCGACCCACACGATCTTCGTGGAGCTCAAGGAGCCCAGTCGAGCAGATGCTCCAGAGGGTCGCATGGGGCCATCAACATCCTGACGAACGGTTCGCGGTCCTGTGACCAGCGGCACGTCGACTCAATCCTGAGCACAAGCGATCGTCCGCGCGGCGGCACTTCAGGACGTTCGAAGCGACGCCGTCAGGCTGGCGCGGTTGGCCCGATTGGAGTGCTCCGGGCCGCCTTGGACGGCGTCGTTCAGCGCGGCGTCCAGGCGTCGGCTTTCGCGATGTTGGCATCGACGGCGTCGACCCCGTCGCCGCGCAGCCGCGCCTGGCTGGTGTACTGCCAGATCGACCAGCCGCCCCATCCGATCCAGGGCCCCACGAACGGCTCGGAGTCGGGGATGCGGCCGTTGTCGGTGCCCCATGAGGCCACCCACAGTCGCGCGATCCGGGCGACGTCGGCCCACGCGTAGTACCAGCCGTCCGTCTCGACGGTGGTGTTGGCGGTCATGTACACGTACAGATTGGCGTGGTAGCCGTCGCTGGTGAGTTGTTGGCGGACGGCGGTCAGGAACTCCAATGCCTCGTCCGGGGTCCAGTGGCGCAGTTCGTGGCGGTAGGTGGTGCCGTTGTCGGTCGTCAGCTTCCGGGTGGTGCCCTGCTCGATGTCCAGCACGAGCGGGTCCGTGCTGTGCCGGGTGTAGTTCCCGTCCGCCTTCAGCCAGGCGACGAAGAGTTTGGCCGACCGGGTCGGGGTGTTGTCGCCGGAGAACAGGCGGCCGTCGGTGGTGTCGATCGAGGCGAGCCAGCCGTTGAACCAGTAATGGCCCAGCGACAGCCCGGCCTTCGTGGCCCCGCGAGCCAGCGCCCGGTAGGCGCAGTCCCTGGTGGCCGGAGTCCGCTTCGTCTTTCCGCGCTTGCCGGTGCAGACGTCGGTGTACTCATAGTTGATCGGACGGTCCCCGCTGCCGGTCCGCAGGATCGTGAACCCGTCCTTCCCGGTCCAGGCCTTGACGGCGGAAAGGCGCACCCGGTTGTCCGGCGCGTACTGGTAGGCCGACAGATCAAGGCCCTGGCGCAGCCCGCTCAGCCCGAAGGCCCGCTCGGCGTCCTTCGCCGGGGTGTTGGTCGGCTTCACCACCGTCAGGGTGGCGACCTTCGATGTCACCCGGCCCTGCTTCCCGGTGACGATCACGCGGAACTGGGTGCCATTGCCCCAGTCGCGGGCCCGGGCGGTGTACTTCGCGGATTTGGCACCCTTGATGGCCTTCCACTTCCCGGACTTCTCCGAGCGCTGCTGCCAGACGTACGTGAGCTTCCGCCCGACCGCCTTGACGGCGAACGTCGCCTTGGTGCGGACGCCGTAGACGCCGATCCTGGCGTCGGTCAGATCACCGACAATCGCTGTCACCGTCGGTTCCGGCGGTTCAGGGG
>JBAVKY010000408.1:0-10822 GCA_049688555.1 Propionicimonas sp. | reverse complement strand
TGCCAGCGTTGTCACTTACGACGTCACCGTCTCGGGAGTGACTCGTCAAGGCGTGGGCCAACTGCCGCCGTACCGGTATGAAGTGAAGCTCTTCGACCCCACAGGCTATTCGAAATCCCCCCAGCCGGTGATAACAGGAACGCCGGCGGTGGGTCACGTGTTGACGGCAGTCCCGGGCGACTGGCAACCAGCGCCCGTGGCCTTGAGCTACCAGTGGTTTCAATGGGACCCGGACGGCGATTACGTCGCAGGGTGGATCGCGGGGGCAACGCAATCGAGCTACACCCCGACAAGGGATGACGTGGGCTACCGCATTGCTGTCCGCGTCACAGCTGAAAAACCCGGATATGGGACCGGAGAAATATACTCCGAACCCACAGCAGTAGTGCCGGTGAGCCCGGAAATCACGGGCACCGCGCCCTTGGTGTCGGATGTGACTCCGGTGGTGGGTCAGTCGTTGTCTGCGGTTCCTGGGGTGTGGGGTCCGGCGCCGGTGGGGTTGTCGTTCCGGTGGTTGCGTGGGTCGGCTCCGATTGAGGGTGCGACAGCTGCGGAGTACCTGGTTCAGGCTGCTGATGTGGGTGGGTCGTTGCGGGTGGAGGTGACGGGGTCGAAGGATGGCTTCTCGTCGGTGTCCAGGCTGTCGGCGGCTACGGCTGTGGTCGTTCCCGGGGTGTTGTCGCCGATTCCCGTTCCGGCGGTCAGTGATACGACTCCGGTGGTCGAGCAGACTTTGTCTGCGGTCCCGGGGGTGTGGGGTCCGGCGGGGGTGACCTTCAGCTATCAGTGGTATCGCCAGAGTGCGTCGAGGGTGACGTACACGATCAGTGGTGCGACCGGTATGTCGTACCAGGTGAAGGGGTCCGATGTTGGTTCCAAGATTCGGGTGAAGGTCACCGGGTCGTTGGCTGGTTTCGTGTCGGTGTCTCAGACGTCGGTGTGGTCGTCAGCGGTGGCGAAGGCCACGTTCACGACAGCTCCGATACCGGTGGTGTCTGGTGTTGGGCGGGTGTCGATGCCGTTGACGGCCACCCCGGGCAGTTGGGAGCCGGCGGCGACGTTGACC
Organism: Propionicimonas sp.; assembly: GCA_049688555.1. GTDB lineage: Bacteria > Actinomycetota > Actinomycetes > Propionibacteriales > Propionibacteriaceae > Propionicimonas. Next base: position 9,756 of record JBAVKY010000408.1, on the reverse strand, counting down.
TATCAGTGGTATCGGGTGTCGACGACCGGCATCGTTTCGGCGATCACGGGGGCGACCAAGGCGGGCTACGCGCCGGCGGCGGCCGACAAGGGTTTGCGGTTGAAGGTGCGGGTGACGGGGTCCCGATCCGGGTTCGTGTCGGTGCCTTGGTATTCGGCGTTGACGTCGCCGGTGCTGCCGGGGCTGGTGGGGGTGACCCCGAAGGTGTCCGACACCACCCCGCGGGTGGATCAGGAACTCAGCGCCATTGAGGGCGCGTGGACGCCGTCGGAGGTGTCGTTCAGCTACCAGTGGTACGCCAGGAGCGCCGCCGGTGCGACGTCGACGATCAGCGGCGCGACCGAGAAGACCTATCGGGTGGCTGGCAGGTACGCCGGGTACACGATCCAGGTGAAGGTCACCGGGTCGAAACCGGAGTATGCGCCGGTGTCGAAGACGTCGGCCTACACCGCTGCGGTGGCGAAGGCGACCTTCACCACCAAACCGGTTCCGACGATCACCGGCACCCCCTCGGTCGGGCAGGCGTTGACTGCGGCCGAGGGCGGCTGGGATCCGGTGCCGACCTCCTTCAAGTACCAGTGGTACCGGTCCGGGATCGCGATCACCGGAGCGACCGCCAAAACCTACCTGCTGACCAGCCTCGACAAAGGCAAGGCAGTGACGGTGAAGGTGACCGCGGCCTCAACCGGCTACACCTCGGCGAGCGTGATTTCCGCGGCGACCGGTGCCGTATCGGTCTCGCCCGGGCTAGCCAGTGTGCCCACACAACAGCCGTAGTCGGCTTCGGCTGAACCGTCGCGAGGCAGGAGTGGACCCGCGACCGAGTTCCCGCGGCCAGCCGCAGGCCGGCAAGCCACCGGACTCTGCCTGGAGGGGGACACCCCTCGCCAGAGTGACGCCGGGCACCTCCCGCACCACGACGTGTTGGGCTACTTCGACCCCCCGCAACCCATCATCCGCGTCGAGGGCGAATCGCCAGGTAGCCGGGGGACTACCCGCCTGGAACTCATCCGGGAGTCAAGGAGGTCCACCGCATCAGTAGAGTGCTGGGGTGCGTTACGTCTCCACTCGCGGCCCGGCGGGCCAGGCCAGCATGGGGTTCTGCGACATCCTGCTGGAAGGCCTTGCCCCCGACGGCGGCCTGTACCTGCCTGAGTACTACCCGGTCGTCAGCGGCGAGGTGCTCGACTGCTGGCGGAGCCTGCTCGCTGAGCGGGGCTACGCCGCCCTGGCCCACGCCGTCCTGAGCCTGTTCATCGATGACATCCCCAGCGACGAGCTGCTGGCGATCTGCGAGCGCGCCTACAACGGGACCGTGTTCTGTGACCCGGCGATCGTCCCGGTCACGCCCTTGGCGGACGGGATCTGGCTGGCGCACCTCTCGAACGGACCCACTGCGGCGTTCAAGGACATGGCGATGCAGCTGCTGGGCCAGCTGTTCGAGTACGAGCTGGCCCGCCGGGATGCTGAGCTCAACATCCTGGGCGCCACGTCGGGCGACACCGGCTCGGCGGCCGAGTACGCGATGCGCGGACGGCGCGGCATCCGGGTATTCATGCTCACCCCTGCCGGACGGATGACGCCCTTCCAACAGGCCCAGATGTTCTCGATCGACGATCCGGACATCGTGAACATCGCGATCAACGGGGTGTTCGACGACTGCCAGGACCTGGTGAAGGACGTCGCCGGCGACCTGGACTTCAAGCAGCGCTACCACCTGGGCGCGGTGAACTCCATCAACTGGGCGCGGCTGGTGGCCCAGGTCGTCTACTACGTCGCCGCCTGGGCTCGGGTCACCACCCACGCCGGAGAGCGAGTGTCGTTCTGTGTTCCGTCGGGGAACTTCGGCAACATCTGCGCGGGGCACGTGGCCCGCCAGATGGGCCTGCCGATCGACACCCTCGTGCTGGCGACCAACGAGAACAACGTGCTCGACGAGTTCTTCCGCACCGGCGTTTACCGGGTGCGCTCCTCGGCAGAGACTCACGAGACCTCAAGCCCCTCCATGGACATCTCGAAGGCGAGCAACTTCGAGCGCTTCGTCTTCGATCTGCTGGGCCGCGACGGCGAGCGGGTGCGCGAATTGTTCGCCGTCCAGTTGCCGGGGCGGGGGTACTTCGACCTGTCGGACACCCCTGAGTTCGCCGCGCTGCGGCAGCGCTACGGCTTCGTCAGCGATTCCTCGACCCACGCTCAACGCGTGGCCACCATCGCCTCAACCTGGCGGGAACACGGCGTGATGATCGACCCGCATACCGCCGACGGGGTGGGCGTCGCCCGCCGCTACGTCACGCCCGGCGTGCCGATGATCGTGACCGAGACAGCGCTGCCGGTGAAGTTCGCCGCCACCATCGTCGAGGCCATCGGCGTCGAGCCGGAACGTCCCGTCAGCTTCCTCGGCCTTGAGGAGCTGCCGCGGCGGGTGGTGGAGCTACCTCTCGATGCCGAGGCGCTCAAGGCGTTGATCCGCAGGGTCGTGGACGCGTCGGCCTGAGCGCTCTCCGCTCGCTCGGTCCCCCGATCGCCAGGCCCCAGTTCCCCCGCCCGGTCAGTCGTTCAGGCCGCGGCGCTGCAGCAGGTGGGCGATGTCGGGATCCTGCCCGCGATAGTCGCGGTAGGCGTCCATGGCATCGATCGAACCGCCGCGGGCCAGCAGCCGACGCCGGAACCGCTCGCCCACCTGCCGCGTCAGCCCACCGTTGGCGGTCATGAAGGCGGCGGTGTCCGCGTCCAGCACCTCCGACCAGAGGTAGGCGTAGTAGCCGGCGTCGTAGCCGCCCTCGAAGGTGTGACGGAAGTAGGCCGACCGGTAGCGCGGCGGCACGAGGGGATTGGCGAGCCCCACCTGCTGCAGGGCAGCCGCCTCGAAGGCTTCCACCTGCTCCGGATCGGTGGGCAGCTCGGCCAGCGGCGTGGTGTGCCACACCTGATCGAGCAGCGCCGCGGCGAGGTACTCCGCGGTTTTGAACCCCTGCTGGAACAGCGTCGAGGACACCAGCGCGTCGACCCATTCGCTGGGCAGCGGCTCGCCGGTTTCATGATGGACGGCGTAGCGACGCAGCAGCGCGGGGTCCAGCGCCCACAGCTCGTTCACCTGCGACGGGTATTCGACGAAGTCACGCGGGGTGTTGGTGCCCGACTTCGAGGGGTACCGGACGTCGGACAGCAGTCCGTGCAGCGTGTGACCGAACTCGTGGAACAGCGTGATCACGTCGTCCCAGGTCATCAGCGTGGGCTGCCCCGCGGCCGGGCGCACCAGGTTCGCGTTGTTGCAGACCACGGCGAGTTGGCCGAGCAGGTGGTTCTGCTCGACGAGGTTGTTCATCCAGGCACCGCCATTCTTGGAGGCCCGCGTGAAGAAGTCCCCCAGGAAAAGCCCGACCGGCGTCCCGTCCGCATCGTCGACCTGCCAGATCCTGACGTCGGGGTGGTAGCCGATCAGGTCCGTCCGCTGCGTGAAGGTGATGCCGTACAGCGCTGTCGCCGCAGCGAAGACCCCGTCGTGCAGCACGCGACCCAGCTCCAGGTACGGACGCAGGCGCCCGGCGTCCAGCTGGTAGCGCTGGTCACGGACGATCTCGGCCAGGTATCGCCAGTCCCACGGCTGCAGGGTGGCCCCCGGCTCGAGCTGCTGCAACACCGAATCCAACTCCGCGGCCTCAGCGGCGGCGTTCCGCATCACCGCAGGCACCAGTCCGGTGAGCAGCTCCCGGACGGCCGCTGCCGACCCCGCGCAACCGTCAGCAGCGACGTAGTCGGCGTGGCTGGCGAACCCCAACAGCGCCGCCCGTTCGGCGCGGCCACGGGCGAGGTCGACCACCAGGCGACGGGTGTCGTGCTCACCGCCCAAGCCGCGTTCGGTTGCGGCGCGATGGAGCCGCTCGCGCAGGGCGCGGTTGGTCAGGGAGGCAAGCGGACGCTGCCCAGAGGTGTTGTCGAGCTCGATCAGCCAGGCTTGGGGGCGTCCACGCTCAGCGGCCCGTTCGCTGGCCGCGTCGATCTCGGTGGGGCTGAAGCCGGCCAGTTCGGCGGCATCGCTCACCCAGACCGCCCCGGCATTCCTGCCGGCAAGCGCCTGGCGCGAGAACTCCGACTGCAGTGCGGCGATCCTGGTGTTGAGGGCGCGAAGGGCCTGCTGATCGGCATCCCCCAGCTGCACCCCTGCCCGTTCGAAGGCAAGTCGGGTTCGGACCAGCCAGTGGGACTGCTGCTCGTCGAGGACGCCATCGCCGGTCACCGCGCGTTCGGCTAGGGCGATGATGCGGTCATACAGCGGACGATCGAGGTAGATCGCATCGGAATGCTGGGCGAGCATCGGGGCGATCCCCGAATCGACGGCGTTGAGCTCGTCACTGGTGTCGGCCCATTTCACCGTGTAGTAGACCAGGACCCCCCGGCTCAGGAGCTGGCCGCTCGACTCCCAGGCATCGATCACGTTGGCTGCCGTGGCCGGTTCGGGATTGTTGGCGATGGTCGCCAGTTCCGCCAGGTGTTCCGCCATGCCCTCTGCCACTACGGGCCGGTAGTGCTCCGTCCGGATCAGGTGGAAGTCGGGGAGCTCGAACGGCAGGCCGGAACGGCTGGCGAACGGGTTTGCAGGGTCGAGAGTCATGGGCTCAGCTTCACTGGCCACCCGCCGGCGGCCACGTCCGTCCGCATCGCGCCTCACGCCTCGGGCCTCACCAGCAGGCTGACGACGAATCCGAGAGCCGCCAGCGCGCCGATGAGCGCCAGCCAGTCCGGGAGTGCCATCCCGGGTGATGCCACGGCCACGACGTTGCCGACCAGGAGAATCACGCTGGCCCACCGCGCCCAGCCGAGCCTGCGCCACAGCCACCAGGCACACAGGCCCAGGGCGACGGCATTGAGGGCGGCGGCCAACCCGACCAACGCCCACAGCCAGGCACCCGATCCTCCCGGTGGCGGGCCGAAGTACAACCGGACTCCCACGAACAGCCACAACGCCGCCGACAGCGCCAGCAAGACGACGGAGGCGAGTCGGCGCCAGCCGGACGCGGGGGTGCGGTCGGGATCTGCCATGGCGCCCACGCTAGCGCCCCCGTGCGCTCCCCCGCCCCCGGGTTCTATGCTGCGGCGGTGTCCACCACCTGGGTCGAACTCATCGGCTACCTCGCCTCCGGGCTGGTCGTCGCTTCGCTGGCGATGTCCTCGGTGGTGAGGCTGCGTCTGGTGTCGCTGGCGGGGGGCATCGTGTTCAGCGTCTACGGCGCCCTGCTGCCGTCGGTTCCGATCATCATCACCAATGTCGCCGTCTCGCTGCTCAATATCTGGTTCCTGAGCCGTGAGTTCTCGCCACACCGCGACCTCGGTGCTGTGCCCAGCGCGGTCGACGCACCCTTCCTGGTCGATTTCCTGCGGTCCCACACCCACGACATCTCCCGTAGCCATCCGGAGTTCACCGGGACGACCACCGCGAACTTCGCGCTCATCCTGACTCGCGATGGGCTACCGGCGGGCGTGCTGCTGGGAAACCGCGAGGGCAACGTGCTGCGACTGCAACTCGACTACGTGATGCACGCCTACCGAGACTCGCGGATCGGATCATGGCTCTACGCCAGCGGCTCGAAAGTCTTCACGGCGGCAGGCATCACGCGTATCGCGGCCAACCCCGCAAGCGAGGTTCAGCGCGGCTACCTGCGCAGGGTCGGCTTCACCGAGCAACCCGATGGTTACGCGGTGAGTTTCCGCTGATTCCGCGGCTACTCGCAGAACAACAAGGCGCCCGCCTGCACAAGATCCGGCGTTTCTATCCCCAGGAACCGCAGCTTGTTCGGCAAGGTGAGGATCTGGCTGTCGTCACCCAGGCCAGTGTCCTCAAGTTTCGCGGCGGGATATTTTGCCTTGAGCTGCTTGAACGACAGATCCAGCGGCACGTTGTCGGCAATCGCCAGCGCCGGGTCGACCGGCTGGTCCAGCCGCAGCGACCAGGCCTTCAAGCTGCGAGGCGCCGTCTTGGACTTGCTCGGAGCGACGAAGAGCACCGCCAGACCCCCGTAGTTGACGGTCTGCGACCACGGGCTTCCCGAGTCCAGTTCGCACAGCAGGCCCTGGTGGCTGTCCTCCGCGCCCCCGAGCGCGGCGTTCAGGGTCGTCAGTACCGTCGCCTCGGCGTCCCCGAAGGGATGCCCGGCGAGTCCCGTCCCCGCCAGCACGACGGGTGACGCCGAGGGGGTGGTGGCCGCGGGCGACGGTTCGCTCGTGGTGGCGCTGGCGCTTGGTGTCATGGGCTGCGCCGTCTGGCTGGGACCGGCCACGGGAGGTGTTGGGGGGGTGATGGCGCACCCGGTGAGGGCGAACACCGACGCCACTCCAACTGCCAGCCAATTCTTCGTTCGCCCGCGCATGGCTTCCCCTCTTCACCGGTCGTTGTGGTGAAGTATGCCTCGCCGCAGCGCAGTTGGCCGGGAAGCTTCCGCCGTCAAGGCATTCCGCCGTAGCCTGAAGCCCCAGCGCGAAGGAGCCTTGATGAACAAGCCAAGCGGCAAGAAGCGGATCGGCATCCTGACAGCGGGGGGAGACAGCCCCGGCCTGAACGCCGCGATTCGCGGCTTCGGTAAAGCCGCGATCGGCTACCACGGCATGGAACTGATCGGCTTCCGCGACGGGATTCGCGGCCTGGTCGAGAACCGGTACACGGTGCTGGACGGCAAGGCGCTGTCCGGCATCCTGACGATCGGTGGCACGATCCTGTCGACCAGCCGCGACAAGGTGCATCGCATGGTGGTGGACGGTGAAGTCCGCGACATGCGTCCCCAGGTCGTGGAGAATTACGAGAAGGAACACCTCGACGGCCTCGTCCTGCTCGGCGGTGGCGGGACGGCCAAGAACGCGATGCGGCTGGCCGAGGCCGGGCTGAACGTGATCACCCTGCCCAAGACCATCGACAACGACATCGCCTGCACGGACACCACTTTCGGGTTCGCCACCGCCATGGAGATCGCCACGGAGGCGATCGACCGCCTGCACTCGACCGCGCACAGCCATCACCGGATCATCCTCACCGAGATCATGGGCCACCGCGCCGGCTGGCTCACCCTTGGCGCCGGAATCGCCGGCGGAGCGGACATCATCCTGCTCCCGGAGAGCCCGTACTCGGTGGACGCCGTGGCCGAGGCCGTCAAGCTCCGCACGTCTCGGGGCAGCAATTTCAGTGTGGTGGCGGTGGCCGAGGGCGCCCGCGACCGTTCCGACGCGGCCGACCACGAGGCGGCCCAGTTGTTGGTTCGGGCGGCCAAGACGCCCGAGGCGACCCGCGCCGCCAAGGCGCACCTCGCCCACGTCGAGGACTTGCAGCGCGAGCACACGTTCAAGCTGGCGCGCGAACTCGAAGCCGCTACCGGGCTGGAGTCCCGAGTGACGATCCTGGGCTACGTCCAGCGGGGCGGAACACCGTGCGCGACCGACCGACTGCTGGCCACCCGATTGGGCACTGCCGCAGCGGACGCCGTGGCCCGCGATGAGTTTGGGGTCATGGTGGCCGCTCGTGGCGAGAACACCGAACTGGTGCCGCTGGCGGAGGTTGCCGGCAAGGTCAAGCTGGTTCCCCTTTACCACGAATGGATCGAGGCGGCCCGCAAGTTGGGGACCGGCCTGGGCGAATAGGGGTACGGGCAGCGTTGCCAGACGAGCTCGTGCCGCGGCTTGGGACGGAATGCTCCGCGTCGTAGGCTGGGTGCGCTACTGAGTCCTCGAAGGAAGTCGGACCATGCCCGCACTGCGATCCCGCACCACCACCCACGGCCGCAACATGGCCGGCGCCCGTGCCTTGTGGCGCGCCACCGGCATGGTCGACTCCGACTTCGGCAAACCGATCGTCGCGATCGCCAACTCGTTCACCCAGTTCGTCCCCGGACACGTCCACCTCAAGGACATGGGTTCACTGGTGGCCGGCGCCATCGCTGAGGCCGGCGGGGTGGGTCGCGAGTTCAACACCATCGCGGTGGACGACGGCATCGCCATGGGCCACGGCGGCATGCTCTATTCGCTGCCCAGCCGCGAGCTGATCGCGGACTCGGTGGAGTACATGGTGAACGCGCATTGCGCCGACGCCTTGGTCTGCATCTCCAACTGCGACAAGATCACCCCGGGCATGCTGTTGGCAGCGCTGCGGTTGAACCTCCCCACGGTGTTCGTCAGCGGCGGACCGATGGAGGCCGGCAGGGCGCACATCGTCGATGGGATGGCCATCACCCGGCTCGACCTGGTCGACGCCATGGTGAAGGCCGTCGATGCGTCGGTGACGGACGACCAGCTCGCGACCATCGAGCAGAACGCGTGCCCGACGTGCGGATCGTGCTCGGGCATGTTCACCGCCAACTCCATGAACTGCCTGCTCGAAGTCATCGGACTCGCGCTGCCCGGCAACGGCTCGACCCTGGCTACCGCCGCAGCCCGCAAGGACCTCTTCCTCAACGCCGGACGGCTGGTCGTCGACCTCGCCAAGCGATGGTACGAAGGCGACGACGACTCCGTGCTCCCCAAGGCGATCGCCTCTAGGGAGGCCTTCGCGAACGCCATGCGCGTGGACGTGGCCATGGGCGGCTCCACCAACACGGTGCTGCACCTGCTGGCCGCCGCGCACGAGGCGGGGGTCGACTTCGACTCCGACGCCATCGACGCCATTTCGCGGGTGACCCCGTGCCTGTGCAAGGTCGCCCCGAGTTCCTCGACCTACTACATGGAGGACGTCCACCGCGCCGGAGGGATCCCCGCGATCATCGGCGAGCTGGACCGCGGCGGATTGCTGGATCGCGACGTGCACGCCGTCCACGCCCCTGACCTGAGCAGCTGGCTGGCTGACTGGGACATCCGCGGCGGATCGGCCACTCCTGAGGCCATCGAGTTGTTCCACGCCGCGCCGGGTGGCGTCCGTACCACCGAAGCCTTCAGCTCCACCAACCGCTGGGACAGCCTCGACACCGATGCCCAGCGCGGCTGTATCCGGTCGGTGGCAACGCCTTACACCGTTGAAGGCGGCTTGGCGATCCTGAAGGGCAACCTCGCCCCCGACGGCTGCATCGTCAAGACCGCCGGCGTCCCAGACGACCAGTGGGTCTTCACCGGAACCGCCAAGGTGAGCGAATCCCAGGAGGAAGCTGTGGACGCCATCCTGGGCGGCAAGATCGTGCCGGGGGATGTGGTGGTCGTCCGCTACGAGGGCCCCAAGGGGGGTCCGGGCATGCAGGAGATGCTCTATCCGACCGCGTACCTGAAGGGGGTCGGCCTCGGCCCGAAGTGCGCTCTGATCACCGACGGACGGTTCTCCGGCGGCTCTTCGGGACTGTCGATCGGCCATGTCTCCCCCGAGGCGGCGTCCGGTGGCACCATCGGGCTGGTCGAGGATGGGGACCAGATCCAGATCTCGATCCCGGACCGCTCGGTCACCCTGCTGGTCAGCGACGACGAACTCGCGCTGCGCCGGCAACGACGCAACGGGCTCGGCTGGAAGCCGAAGCACCGCGACCGGCAGGTCTCCCAGGCGCTGCGGATCTACGCCGCCCTCGCGTTGTCGGCGGACAAGGGCGCCTCTCGCTCGCTGGAGTCCGCGTTCAACCACCACGCCACGCTCGCCGACCGCGGAGACTTCAACCCCGCCTGACCGCTTTGGGGGATGGCGTGACAGCTCACCAAACGCGCCCGATCAAGGCCCTGCTCCTGGACGCTGACGGGGTCGTGCAGTATCCGCGTCCGGGCTGGCTGCGCGAGATGGCGCGGGTGGGGGGACCGGGGTTCTTC
>JBAVKY010000407.1:0-6791 GCA_049688555.1 Propionicimonas sp. | reverse complement strand
CCGCCAGATCGCCGGCCGGCAACGGACGGGGGACCGAGGCGATGTCGATGCCCAAGCCGGGCTCCGGGTCCTCGAGGTTGATCGTCGGCGGCACCATCCGGTCGTGGAGCGCCATCACCGACGCGATGGTCTCCAGGGCGCCGGCGCCGCCGAGCAGGTGACCGGTCATCGACTTGGTGCTGGTCACGATGCAGCCGTCCACGGCCTCGCCGAGGGCGGTGCGGATCGAGCCGGCCTCGGTCACGTCGCCCTGCGGGTTCGAGGTGCCATGAGCGTTGACGTGCACAATGTCGGAGGCCGCGAGTTTGGAGTCGGCCAGAGCCTTCAGCATGGCGCCGGACTGGCCTTCGCCCGAGGGATCGGGCTGCACGATGTCGTGGCTGTCGGAGGTGATGCCCGCTCCGGCGATCGTGCCGTAGATGGTGGCGCCGCGGGCCTTCGCGTGCTCGAGGGTCTCGATGACCATGACGGCAGCGCCTTCGGCCATCACGAAGCCGTCGCGTCCCCGGTCCCACGGACGGGAGGCGCGCGTCGGCTCGTCATTGCGACGGCTCAGGGCCTGCATCTGGGAAAAGGCGGCGATCGGCAGCGGGTGGATCGTGGCCTCGGTACCGCCGACTACGGCGATGTCGGCGCGGCCGAGCCGCAGCAGGTCGACGCCGAGCGAGATCGCCTCGTTCGAAGAGGCGCAGGCCGAGACGGGCGCATGCACGCCGGCCTTGGCGTGAACGGCCAGGCCGATGTTCGCCGCCGGCGCGTTGGCCATCAGCATCGGGATGGTGAACGGGCTCACTCGGCGAGGACCCTTGTCGCGATGGGTGTCCCAGTTATTGAGCAGGGAGTGCAGGCCGCCGATGCCGCTGGCGATGGAAACGCTGAGCCGCTGCGGATCGACCTCGCCCTCTTCCTCGGTATCCCACGTGAGGCCGGCGTCAAGCCACGCCTCCTGGGCAGCGATCAGGGCCAACTGGGACGACCGGTCGAGGCGGCGGGCCTTCACCCGCTCGATGACTTTGGAAGGATCGACCTTGACGTAGCCGGCGATCCGGACCGCCAGATCTGCTGCCCAGTCTTCGGTGATGGTGGTGATGCCTGACTCGCCGGCCAGCATGGCCCGCCAGGTGGAGGCGAGGTCGCCGCCCAACGGAGTGGTGGCGCCGAGGCCGGTGATCACAATTTCAGTCATGGGAGTCGTCTTCCAGAAGCCGAAGGGATGAGGACGGGGCCGGACGGCCCCGTCCCGGGGGTTACTGCGGGTCAGAGGTGAGCCTCGACGTAGGCAACCGCGTCGCCGACCGTCTTGAGGTTCTTGGACTCCTCGTCGGGAATGGTGACGCCGAACTTCTCCTCGCAGCCCACGATGATCTCGACCATCGCGAGCGAGTCGACGTCGAGGTCGTCGACGAAGGACTTGTCGAGCTGGACGTCCTCGACGGGGACGCCCGCGACGTCGTTCACGAGTTCGGCGAGCTGGGCGCGGATCTCTTCAGTGGTTGCCATTTCTTCATTTCTCCTTGTGTTGGGTGAGGTTTGCTGCCGGCAAAGCCGGAGATTCAGGGAAGGGTGACGACCTGGCCGGCGTAGACGAGTCCGGCGCCGAAGCCGATGATCAGGGCCGTCTGGCCGCTCTTGGCTTCACCGCTGGTGAGCAGTGCGTCCATGGCCATGGGGATGGTCGCCGCCGAGTTGTTGCCAAGGGTCTGGATGGTCCGAGCGACCACCACCTTCTCGGGCAGCTTCAGGTACCGAAGCAGGGTGTCGGTGATGCGGTTGTTGGCTTGGTGCGGGATGAACACATCCAACTCTTCGGGGGTGATCCCGGCCTCGTCCAAGCACTTCTTGGCCGCGTTGGCGATGAAGCCGGTCGCCCACTTGAAGACCGCCTGGCCATTCATCGCAAGCATCGGCCACGTGCCGTCACGCACTGCATCGCGCCAGGACGTGGTCTGCCAGATGGCGTCTGCCTGGCCGCCGTCGGAACCCCACACCACCGGCCCGATGCCGTTGGTCTCGCTCGGCCCGACGATCACCGCACCGGCGCCGTCGGAGAACAGGAAGGCCGTCCCGCGGTCGGTGACATCAGTCATTTCGCTGATGGTCTCGGCCCCGATCACCAGCACATAGCGAGCCTGCCCAGCTCGAACCAGGGCCTCGGCTTGGGCCAGGCCGTAACAGAACCCCGCACAAGCGGCCGAGATGTCGTAGGCGACCGGATCGACCAGGCCGAGCGCGTGGGCCAGCTGGGGCGCGAGGGCAGGGGTCTGGTGGTAGTGCGAGATCGTCGAAAGGATGAGCCCGTCGATCTCGGCGGGCTGCAGACCGGCACGCTCGATGGCCTGGCGGGCGGCCGTCAGCGAGAGAGTCTCGATGGTCTCGTCTTCGCCGATCCAGCGTCGCTCGATGATGCCGGTGCGCTTGCGGATCCACTCATCGGAGGAGTCGATGTGGGCGATCATCTGCTCGTTGTCCAGCACCCTGCTAGGGACGGCAGAGCCAACCGACAGGATGCGGGCGTAGGGCGATCCGACGCTGGCCTTGAGGGTCATGAAGCGCTTCCTCCGATGCTGTCGGCCGCCGGATAGAGGCGGACGAGGGGCTGTCCAGGTGCTACGGGGTCGCCGTCCTCGGCAAGCCACTCGACGACGGTGCCGCCATGCGGGGTGCTGACGCTGGTCGAGTTCCGCAGCGTGTCGACGGTGCCGATCACGCTGTCGGGAGCGAGGACGGCGTCCGCGCCGGCGTTCGGCGCGCGGTGGAAGGTGCCCTTGCCGGGCGAGACCACCAGCATCCACGACGGGGTGTTGCTCATCGCCGAGGTCGAGCCCGCTTCGCCGTGCTTCGCCACGAAGTCCCTTGCTGCCGGGATCTGGTCGGGGGTGTTCAGCGAGAACAGCTCGACGCCCTTGAGGTTGCGCTTCGCGATGCCGGTCAAGGTCTTGGCCGGCGGCAGCTCGAGCAGTCCGGTGACGCCGAGATCGGCCATGGTCTGCATGCACAGGTCCCAGCGGACGGGGTTCGCTACTTGCTTCACCAGCCGGGAGAGATACTCGCTGCCGGATTGGACGACCTGGCCGTCGGCGTTGGAGAGCAGCCGGGTGCGCGGGTCGTGAGTGGTGATGGCTCGAGCGAGGCGCTCCAGGTGGGCGACCGCCGGCTCCATGTGCACAGTGTGGAAGGCACCGGCCACACTCAGCTGGAAGAGCTTCGCCTTCTCGGGCGGGTTGGCCTGCAGATCGGCGAGCTGCTCAACGGTTCCCGCGGCGACGATCTGGCCGGAGCCGTTGTTGTTGGCAGCGGTGAGGCCCGCGGCTTCGATCGCGGCGAGCACCTCGGTGGCGTCGCCACCGATCACGGCCATCATCGAGGTCGGACGGACGGCGCTCGCGGCGGCCATCTGGTTTCCGCGCTCACGGACGAGGACCATCGCCTGCTCGGCGCTCAACACCCCAGTTCCGGCGGCGGCGGTGATCTCGCCGACACTGTGGCCAGCGGCCACCCCTACCCGTCGCAGGGCGTCGGCGGGGGAGGGGAAGAGTTCGAGAGCGGCCACCAGACCGGCCGCGACCAGCAACGGCTGGGCGACGGCGGTGTCACGGATGGTTTCTGCGTCGGCTTCGGTGCCGTAGTGGGCCAAGTCGATGCCGGCGACGGTCGACAGCCAATTCAGGCGATCGGCGACGCGGCTTTCGACCAGCCAAGGGGCGAGGAAACCGGGCGTTTGAGCACCTTGTCCAGGTGCGACGATTGCGAGCACGGAATAACTCTCGCGCGATTCGCGGTTCGGCGCGGCCACAGACGCAACGAAATTCTCCGCCCCGGTTTTGTAGGTTTCCTACAAACGCCTGCGGCCATCTTCCGCCTGACAAGCCGTTTCGGGTTGTGGATGTTGGGCGTTTCTCCGAGTCGACCACAGGGGCATCAGTGGGCCAACAGGCGACCCAGCGTCAAGGAGAGCTGTAGTACGTAGGCCTCTCTCGGGTCGTTGGCCGCGTAACCGGTGATCTCCTGGATCCGGCGCAGTCGGTAGCGCACGGTGTTCGCATGGATGTACCTGGCTCGCGCAGTGGCCTCCACGGAGCCGCCTTGGGCCAGGAACTCCTCCAGGGTCTCCACCAGGTCGCCGCCGGCAGCGACCAGCGGGGCATACACCTCATTGGCGAGCAGCCGCCGGGCGTGCCCGTCGCCGGCCAGTACCCGCTCGGGAAGCAGATCGACCGAGGCCACCGGACGCGGCGCATCCGACCAGGCGTGAGCGGCGCGCAGCCCCGATAGGGCCGCCCGGGCGCTACGCACGGCGTCAGCGAGGCTGCCCACCACCGGACCGATCACCACGTGTCCGTCCCCGAAGTTGCTGTCGAACTCCCCGACCAACGTCGCCAGTTCATCCATGGACTCCAGCCCACCGCCCACCACCACCACCAGCCGTTCGCCCTGGGGGGAGGCGAGCACGTCGCAGCCGTGGCGACCGGCGATCTGGCGGATCGTTTCGATCGCTTGGCCCGGGTCGGCTGGAGCGGTGCCGATGACGACCGCGATGCCCTCCGGGGACGACCAGCCAAGGGTGGACGCACGCGAAACCACCGATTCGTCGGCATCGCCGCGGATCACCGCGTCGACCACCAGGGCTTCCAGTCGGGCGTCCCAGGCACCCCGAACTTCCGCGGCCCGGGCGTAGATATCAGCGGCGGCGAAGGCGATCTCCCGCGAGTAATGGACGATGCCGAGCCGCAACGACGGCTGGTCGGCTTCGGGCAGCAGGGCGATCTCCCGCTCGACGGTGTCGATCGTGGTGCGGACCAGGTCGACGGTCTGCTGCAGGCTGATCCTTCGCGCCAGCGCTCGAGGCGCGGCGTCGAAGATGCTTCCAGGTGCGGCGGTGTCGCCCCTGGCTGCGAACCAGTCCACGAATCCGTCGATGCCGGTTCGTGCCACCAGAGTGATCCACGAGCGATGCTCGGCGTTGAGCTCGGCGAACCAGGGATGCTGTTCGGCGATCCGCGCCATGGCTGCGGTGGTCATCGTCGACGACGCAGCGCGGACCCGTCCGGCGATCTGTTGGTGGGTCTTGGCCGGCGGCCACCAGGCCGCCTCGATCGAGGAGGTTACGGACATCAGGGGCCTCCTTCTGTGCGATCGGTCCGCGCAGCAGCCTAGTCTGTCGTGGCATGGAGCCGGATCCGGACGTGATCGCTGCCCTGCGCGAAGTGGCCTACCTGCTGGAGCGCGCCAGTGAGAGCTCCCGGCGGGCGGCGGCGTTCCGCCAGGCGGCATGGACGCTGGAGCACCTGAGCACCGTCGAGTGGCAGGCGCTGGCCAGCGGCAATGCGTGGACGTCGCTCCCGGGCATCGGAGAGTCGACGGCCGGGGTCATCACTGCGACCATCGCCGGATCGACCCCGGCCTATCTTGCTCGGTTGCGTGAGGCCAAGCGACCCCTGGCCCCCGCAGGCCCGTTGCGCGCTGCCGTCCGGGGCGACCTGCACAGCCACACCGAGGCCTCCGACGGATCGGTGCCGCTGGAACAGATGGCTGAGGCCGCAGCGGCGCTGGGGCATGAATACCTGGCCGTCACCGACCACTCGCCTCGGCTCCGGGTGGCGAACGGCCTCAGTGCCGAGCGCCTGACCGCCCAGCTGGAGCGAATCGGGCAGTACAACGAGGTGGCGCCGCTGCGTGTGCTGACCGGCATCGAGGTCGACATCCTCAACGATGGCCGACTCGATCAGCGTCCTGACCTGCTCGCCCGGCTCGACGTGGTGGTCGCAAGCGTGCATTCCGAGCTGCGGATGCCGTCCGACCAGCTCACCTATCGGATGGTGGCGGCCGTTGCCAACCCCCACGTTGATGTCCTGGGCCACTGCACGGGGCGGCTCGTGGCCGGCGAGCGGGGGACCCGTGCGCAGAGCCGCTTCGATGCCGAGGTGGTCTTCGAAGCGTGCCGACAGTTCGGCGTCGCGGTCGAGATCAATAGCCGGCCCGAGCGCTGCGACCCTCCGGACGACCTGCTGTCGCTCGCCGCCCAGATGGGGTGCGACTTCGCCATCAACACCGATGCGCACGCCCCGGGGCACCTGGAGTTCGTCGCCTTCGGAGTGGCACGGGCGGAACAGGCAGGGATCGAGCCCCGCCGGATCATCACAACCTGGCCCCTCAAGGATCTGCTGGGGCGTACCCGTGGCTAACGGCATGCGCTAGCCTCGCCTTGAACCTCCCGAAGAGCGAAAGAGGATGCTGTGGCAAGTCGCGACTCGGTCGGGCCGATCCTCAACGGACTGCCCACCAATCTGCCGGACATCGATTCTGAAGAGACCGCCGAATGGCTCGACTCTCTCGACAGCATGATCGACGAGGACGGACGCCACCGCGCCCGCTACGTGATGCTGCGACTGTTGGAGAGGGCTCGTGATCGCCACCTGGGCGTCCCGTCGCTGACGGCGACCGACTATGTGAACACCATCCAGGCCGAAGACGAACCCTGGTATCCCGGTGACGTCGATCTCGAGCGGCAGTTCCGCCGTCTGGTGCGCTGGAACGCCGCCATGATGGTGCACCGCGCCCAGCGTCCCGGTGTGGGCGTCGGCGGGCACATCTCGTCCTATGCCTCGTCGGCGACCCTGTACGAGGTGGGCTTCAACCACTTCTTCCGGGGCAAGGACCACCCCGGCGGCGGGGATCAGGTGTTCTTCCAGGGTCATGCCTCCCCGGGCATGTACGCCCGTGCCTTCCTCGAGGGTCGGCTGGACGAGATCGACCTGGACGGCTTCCGCCAGGAGAAGAGCCACATCGTCGAC
>JBAVKY010000406.1:0-4174 GCA_049688555.1 Propionicimonas sp. | reverse complement strand
AGATCGTCGATCCGGCCTGCGGCTCCGGCGGCATGCTGGTGGAGACCATCAACACCGTCCGCGACCACGGCGGGGACACCCGCACGCTGCGCCTGTACGGGCAGGAGCAGAACCTGACCACCGCCGGAATCGCGCGGATGAACCTGTTCCTGCACGACATCGAGGACTTCGCCATCGTCCGCGGTGACACCCTGCGCGAACCTGCATACCGGGACCCGAGCGGGCACATGCGCCGCTTCGACGTCGTGATCGCCAATCCGCCGTTCAGCCTGAAGAACTGGGGTCACGAGACGTGGACCGCGGACCCGCGCGCGATTTGCGGGCTGCCGCCGAAGAACAACGCCGACATGGCCTGGATCCAGCACATGGTCGCCTCCATGAAGCCTGGGACCGGGCGGGTCGGCGTAGTCATGCCGCACGGTGCCCTGTTCCGCGGCGGCGCGGAGGGCGCGATCCGCGAATGCCTGATCGGCAAGGACCTGCTCGAGGCCGTCATCGGCCTGCCGCCGAACCTGTTCTACTCCACCAGCATCCCGGCCTGCGTGCTGGTGTTCCGCGCAGCCAAGGCCAAGGAGCGGGCTGGGCACGTGCTGTTCATCGACGGGTCCGCCCGGTTCGCAAAGGGCGTCAACCAAAACGTCATGAGCGACGATGACGCCGCCGCTATCGCGGAGGCCTACCGAACGGGGCAGGACCCGGACGGCGAGGACGGCGTCCAGCTGCGTCTCGTTGCGTACGCCGAGATCGAGGCCAACGGCTTCGACCTCAACATCGGCCGTTACCTCAGGACCACCACCACCGACCAAGTCGACCTCGACACCGCCCTCGACAACTACCTCACCGCGCGCGAAGCCCGTATTGCCAGCGAGCGAGCCATGTTCCAACGCCTCGCCGCCGCAGGCATCTCCGACCTCGGACATGGCGATGAGTGACGACTGGCAACTCGTGGTTCTCGGAGATCTGGTCGATCGGGTCCGACGGCGGGTGGATGTCATCGTTGGTCGCGATTACCCGGCCATCTCCGTTCTGCGCGATGGGAGCGGGCTTGGCGCCAAGGACCCGTTCATCGGCGGCCAGACCAACTACTCCACCCTGTTCGAAGTGCACGCCGGCGATGTGGTCGTCAGGACCATAACTGCGTTCGAAGCGCCCGTGGCCGTCGCATGTCCCGAACACCACGGAACACACGTCTCTCAGGTATTCCTGACATACACAGTGCGGAATGGCGCGCTACCCGAGTACCTGCGCCTCGTGTTCCAGACACCTGCGTTCTGGGAGGAGATGCGCAATCGGGCGCAGGGGACAGTCCTCAGAAGGAAGACGATCTCGGACGAGTCACTCAGAGCCATACCCTTAACGATGCCGCCACTGGAGGCGCAGCGGCGCATCGTGGACCTCTTCGCCGCCGTCGACGCGAGCGCCGAGGCGCTGGCGGGCGAGGCGATGGCATGCGCGGAATTGGAGGGACCGCTCGTTCAGTCGCTGGTCGCTCGCGGCAGCGAGGGTATGGAGTCCTTGCCGTTAGGTGATGTCGGTGAGTTTGTTCGCGGTCGTAGGTTCACGAAGGCCGAGTACGTGCCATCGGGACTTGGCTGTATCCACTACGGGCAAATCCACACGCACTTCGGGCCAGTCGCGAGGAAGAGTCTGACGTTTCTTCCCGAGGAGTCACGCTCTCGACTTCGCCTGGCCCGGCCGGGCGATGTTGTCATCGCCGCCACGAGCGAGGATGTCGATGGGCTGGGCAAGGCGACGGTCTGGTTGGGCGATGACGATGTGGCCGTACACGACGACTGCTACATCTTCCGGCACATGCTTGATCCGAAGTTCGCCTCTTACGTGTTCGCCTCCCCTTGGTTCCAGCATCAGAAGAGGCAGTATGCAGGTGGGACGAAGGTGACCCGTATCTCGGGTGCGGACCTGGCCCGGATCGCAGTACCCATCCCACCCATGGCGATACAGGTGACGATCGGAGAGGCGCTGGGCGCATTGAGCGATCACGTGAACGCAGCTTTCGTTGAGCTGGATGCCGTTCGCCATCTCCGCATGTCTCTGTTGACTGGGCTTCTCTCTCGACGAGTGGAGATCCCGGAGGCGTATGACTATCTGGTGGATGCGGGTGTGGCGTGATGGCTGGGTTCTCGGAGGCGAACACGGTGCAGGTCTGGCTGGTCGATCGCCTTAAGCGTCTGGGCTGGGAGTACGTGCCGGGCAAGGACCTGCCGCGGGAGCGCACCGACGCCCTCTGCGAGGAGTGGGTGATCGAGGCGATCGAACTGCTGAACCCGCCCGTGGTGGGTGATGAGGAGCGGGTGGAGCAGGCGCTGACAACGGTTCGTTCGGCGGTGCTGGCGGCGGGCACTGAGGCGCTGGTGACCACGAATGAGCGAATGACCACGCTGCTGCGTGGCGCGCACACGGTGAAGTGGGTGGGCCAGGCGCAGCACTCGCCATTGCGGCTGATCGACTTCGACCACCTCGCGAACAACACGCTGGTGGTCTCCGACGAGGTGACATTCGGCCCGCCGGGCAAGGAGCGCCGCTTCGATGTGGTGCTGTGGATGAACGGGTTCCCGCTGGTGGTGGTCGAGACCAAGACCCCGGTGAACGCCCACGTGTCGTGGTTGAACGGGGCGCGGGAGATCCACAACACCTACGAGCCGCAGTGTGCGCCGTTCTTCGCCGCGAACGTCTTCTCCGCCGCGACGGAAGGCCGGGAGTTCCACTACGGGGCGGTCGGACAGCCAGCGGAGGCGTGGCTGATGTGGGGCTCCACAGCCGACCGGTACGACCTGGACGGTCTGCCGCGGGTACAGCGGTCGGTGGATCTGTTGCTCACGCCGGGGCGGGTGCTGTCGATCCTGCGAGACTTCAGCCTGTTCGAGGTGCCGGACAGCGGAATCGGGAAGCGGAAGTTGATCCCGCGGTATCCGCAGGTGGAGGCCGCGGAGGCGATCCACGCCCGGATCCTGGCCGGTGGGCGGCGTGGACTCATCTGGCACTACCAGGGCACCGGCAAGACGCTGTTGATGGCGTTCGTGTCGCTGATGCTGCTCAACGACGAGCGGGTCGGTGGGCCGACGGTGGTGATCGTGCTGGATCGCCTGGACCTGATCGAGCAGGTGTCGCGCCAGTTCGTCACCGCGGGGTTGCCGCGGGTGCAGGTCGCGGAATCGAAGGCCGACCTGCGTCGGGTGCTGGGTGAGGATCAGCGTGGGATCGTGCTGACCACGATCTTCCGGTTCGCCGATGCCGGTGAGTTGAACACCCGGGGCAACATCGTGGTGCTGGTGGATGAGGCGCACCGCACCCAGGAGGGCACCCTGGGTGAGGACTTGCGCCTCGCGCTGCCGAACGCGCGGTTCTTCGGGCTGACCGGCACACCGATCGCGGACAAGGAACGCAACACCTTCACCCTGTTCGGTGACCCTTCCGACCCGGGGCATGTGCTCAACGCTTACTCGATCGAGCGCTCGATCGCCGACGGGGCGAGCGTGCCGGTGCATGTGGAGACCCGGAGGGTCGACTTCCACCTGGCCGCCGCCGAGCTGGACGCCGCATTGGCGGCGCTGGCTGATGAGGAGGAGCTGACCGACGAGCAGCGCGAGTACCTGGTCGCGAAGGCCGGCGGGGTCAAGACGGTGCTGCGGAACCCGGACCGCATCGCCGCGGTGTGCACCGACATCGTCGATCACTACACCGCGAAGATCGCCCCGAACGGGTTGAAGGCCCAGGTCGTGGCCTACGACCGTGAGCTGGTGGTCGCCTACCGGACCGAGATCATCCGGATTCTCGCCGAGCGAGGCTTGCCACACGAGACGGCGGTGGTGATGACCGTCGGCACCAGCAAGGAGGAGCCACCGGCGTGGGCGGCGTTCGCGTTGACCCGGGACCAGGAGGCCGCGGTCAAGCGCCGGTTCAACGACCCGGACGACCCGCTGGCGTTCCTGATCGTGACCGCGAAACTGCTGACCGGGTTCGACGCGCCGATCGAGCAGGTCATGTACCTGGACCGGCCGCTGCGCCGGCACACCCTGTTCCAGGCGATCACCCGAACCAACCGCCGCTTCCAGCACCCGACCACCGGGCAGGAGAAGCGTCACGGCCTCGTTGTTGACTACATCGGCCTCGGACAACAGATCGCCCACGCCCTGAAGGCCGCCGACCCGGACAC
>JBAVKY010000405.1:0-6146 GCA_049688555.1 Propionicimonas sp. | reverse complement strand
GGCCAGCTATCAGCAGGAGGGCCGCAAGCTCGGCCGCCTGATGTACGAGGGTCGCTGGCTCGACCCCCAGTCCCTGATGCTGCGGGAATCACTGCAGCGGTGGGTCGGCTCGGCGGTGACCGGTTCGGTGACGCTTCGGCTCCGCCGCGGCGAGGACTACTCGATCCTCGACACGACTGGTCCGAATCTGTCCTACCACCCCGAGAAGCTCTCCATGGAGCGGGTTGGTGATGCCGCCTTCGGCCCGCTGGACCGCATCGGTCAGCTGACGATGCGCAATCTCGATATCGCCGATTCTCGGACCCGGCTTGAGCAGTACGCGCAGCTCGGCCTGGTCGGCGGCGCGGTGTCGCAGCTGGTGGGGAGCTTGGAGATCGGCCAGGCCGGCGCGATCAACGCGTTGCCGGCAGCCGTGAGCGAGGAGTCGCTCGAAGCGCAACAGGGATCGTCCTTCGATCAGGGCACCGACTGACCTTTCCGAGGCCCAGTGGGCTCACAGTCAACCCACAGCGTGAGGTCCTACGGTTTCGTTAGCACCTACCGGCAACGAAACAGGAGATCGCTCATGACCCCTACCTCCCGCTTCAGCACCGTGTCGCGAAGGGCCTTCCTGCAAGGCGTTTCGGCCGCCGCCCTGTTAGGGGTCGCCGGCTGTGCCGGCGCCTCGGACGAGCAGGTGCTCACCCCGTCCGCCACCACGAGCGGCGCGGGGAGCACCGGGACACCAGCTGCCTCTGCCTCGCCGGCCGCCACCACAGCAAGTGCCGGTGAGGCGGTCATCAGCTTCACCTACACCGTCGACACCACGGCTTCGTCGGGAGGACGGGGTGGCCCCGGCGGCGTCATGGCGCGCAATCCCTACATCGCGGTCTGGATCGAAAACGTCGGCGGCGAGTTGGTGAAGACGGTGGCGCTGTGGCATCTGGCTGGGCAGGAGGACCGGTGGCTGTCTGCGCTCTCGACCTGGTACGCCGCCGCTGGTGGCGACACCACCGTCTCGAGCGCGACTCGTGCCGCTGGCAGTTACGACGTGGTCTGGGACCTCACCGACACCTCCGGGGCTGCGGTCAAGGATGGCCGGTACACCGTGTGCATCGAGTCGAGTCGGGAGCATGGGCCCTCGTCGCTGGTCACCATGGGCCTCGCGCTCACGGGCAAGAAGACCAGCGTGACCGGGACTGCCAATAGCGAGTTGACTGCTGCCACGGTCACTGTCATGCCATGAGCGCTGCTGCCCCAGCCTCTGTCGCGACACCGGCTCCCGAGCGAAGGATGCCCAACCCGCGGGCGACCACGCACAAGTGGACCAGGCGGCTGCACTCCTGGCTGTCACTGGTGAGCCTGCTGGTCGTGCTGTTCTTCGCAGTGACTGGGCTGACGCTGAATCACCAGGACTGGACCTTCGGGCAGGAACCGGTGACGACCACGACGACCGGGACCCTACCCGAGGGCTCGGTCACGCGCGGGACGATCGACTTCCTGGCCGTGAGTGAATATCTTCGCGCCACCCAGGGGGCAAGCGGTGAGATCACCGACCACGGCGTGGACGGGTCCACCGGGCGGGTCACCTATCAGGGGCCTGGCTACACGGCGACGGCGACCTTCGAGACGAGCACCCGGGCGTTCAGCCTGGCCAGCACGCGCTACGGCCTGGTGGCCATCGCCAACGACCTGCACAAGGGCCGGCACACCTCGCAGGCCTGGTCCTGGCTGATCGACATCGCCGCGGTCGGACTCGCGCTGGTGGCGATCACCGGGTTGTTGCTGCAGTTGTTCATCGCACGGAGTCGACGGCTGGGACTCATCCTGGTTGGGATCGGCGTGGTGGCCGGCATCGTGCTGGTGCTGCTCAGCTGAACCAACGCGGGGACGCGTGGACGCCGCCCTCGTCGTCCACGATCAGGCATTCACAGCCGTCCCGGTCGGCCAGGAAGGCGAGGGCCTCGCCGGCGGGAAGTACCCCGCAGATGGTGGCCAGTGCGTCGGCGTCCATGGCTTGTGGCGCGCGCACACTCACTGACGCCGTGTGCTCGACGGGCAGACCGGTGCGGGGATCGATCACGTGGCCGAACCAAGTCCCTGAGACCCTGAACCCCCGCCGGGCTAGGCCGGACGTCGCCAGCGCGCCATTCTCGACGCTGGTCCGCCAGCGGGGAGGCAGATTGTCGTAGGGCCGGGACGGATCCTCGATCCCCACCTCGATCCGGCCCGCGCCGGCATGAACGAGGTCTCCGCCGGCATTCACGACGACGCTGCTCACCCCGGGGACGGCCATGCCCGCCGCCACCGCCTGATCGACGATGTAGCCCTTGGCCAGCGCGTTCAAGTCGACGCCAGAGCAGTCGCCGACCTGCCTGACACGTCCGTCGACCACGCGGAAGGGCAGCGGGCGGGAGTCGGCCAACGCAGCCAGGGCCTCGCGGGCGGGAGGCTCGCCCCGTTCGGCCGCCCGGAGCCACAACGCGCGAAATGCCCCGATTGCTGGGTGGAAGGCGCCGCGGCTGGCCTGCCACCAGTACTCGGCCGCAATGAGCACTTCGGTGAGTTCCGCTGAACACCCGCCGCCCGCGAGAGCCCAACGCGACAGTTCGCTGTCGGAGCGATAGGTGGAGAACACGGCGTCCAGGCGCGAGAATTCGGCGAGGATCGCGTGCTCGGCCTGCCCCGCGATGGCTTCCGGGGCATCGATGCGGGTCTGAACCACCGTGCCCAGGACCGGAGAGTGGTCGGCTACCCGCGTCATTCGTTCGTTGCGGACAGCGGCGGCTCGACCGGGTTCGGGACGGCGCCGCCGTAGCGACGGTCTCGCTGCACGTACGTCTCGACGGCCCGCCACAGGTCGCGCCGGTCGAAATCAGGCCACAAGGTGTCCATGAACACCATCTCGGCGTAGGCCGCCTGCCAGACGAGGAAGTTCGAGGTGCGCTGCTCACCGGAGGAGCGAATGAACAGGTCGACGTCGGGGATCTCCGGCTCGTCGAGGAAGCGCCGGAATCTCTCTTCAGTGAGGCGGGCAGGGTCCAGCTCGCCTCGCAGCGCTGCCTCGGCGATGGCGCGGGCCGCGTCGACGATCTCGGCGCGCCCGCCGTAGTTGACGCAGAACTGCAGGGTGAGGGTGGAGTTGTGGCGGCTCTGCTGCTCGGCATCCTGAAGCTCCCGGATCACGGACTTCCACAGTCTGGGCATCCGGCCGGCCCACCGGATCCGCACCCCCATGGCGTCGAGCTGATCACGGCGGCGATGGATCACGTCGCGGTTGAAACCCATCAGCCAGCGCACTTCCTCGGGCGACCGGCGCCAGTTCTCGGTCGAGAAGGCGTAGGCCGACAGGTAGGGGATGCCGAGTTCGATGGCGCCCGCGATGACGTCGAACAGGGAGTCCTCGCCACGAGCGTGACCCGCGGTCCGGGGCAGATCGCGGGCCTTGGCCCAGCGACCGTTGCCGTCCATCACGATGGCGATGTGTTGGGGCAACAGTGAGCGGTCCAACACCGGCGGACGCGCCCCGGAAGGGTGCGGGGTTGGGGGTCGGGGCACCTTCTTCACAGCCACGTGGGCAGCCTACTGCCCTATCCACCAGTGGTTGGTGGCTTAGCTCCGCGTCATCCCACCGGTGGAGACGTCCGCAGGATCAGGGCACAAGATTGAGCCTGCATCGCTCAACTCTTGAATCCAGACAGTCGCCGGGGCACACTAAGGGTGTTAGCACTCGGGCAGGCCGAGTGCCAGAATCATGAAGGAGTGATAAGTCATGGCACGTACCTTCGATCCTTTCCGTGAAGTGGACCGTTGGTTTTCAGATGTCGCCCGGACGCCGGGGGCTGCCGCGATGCCGATGGATCTTTACCGCGACGGTGAGACGTTCGTGGCCCGCATCGACCTACCGGGCGTCGATCCGGCCTCGATCGATGTGGACGTCGACGATCGCACGCTCACCATTCGTGCCGAGCGCAAGGCCCCCACGGCCGATGGTGAGCAGAAGTGGTTGGTGCATGAGCGTCCCACCGGGACCTTCGCCCGCCAACTCACGCTGGGCTACGGGGTTGCCCTGGACAAGATCGGTGCCGAGTATCGCGACGGCGTACTGCAGCTGACCATTCCGGTGGCCGAGGAAGCCAAGCCCCGCAAGATCAGCGTGCAGCACTCGGGCACTGTCACCCAACTTGAGGGAGTGGTGTCGACCGACACCGAATAGCCGCCAAGCTCAAGGGTCAGGTGGGGGAGATCCGCTCAGCAGAATGGCGCCGACACCTTCGTCAAGTGATTCATGTGGGCACGCCCCAGGTGCAGCTCAAGAGCCGCCACGAGTGGCGGTAGCTGCTCGACTGAACTGACGCTGGCGATCGGCGCCACCACGCCGGGCTGCTGGCGTAGCCAGGCGAGGGCGACGGTGGCTGGTTCGACGCCGAGTTCGTCCGCGATCTCCTCCACCGTGTCCAGCACGGCGAAGCCGGCTTCTGTCGCGTAGTTCTTCGCGGTCCCCGCCCGGGGCCCGTGAAGCGCTTCGCCGCGACCGTATTTGCCGGTCAAGAACCCCGCCGCCAGGCCGTAATAGGGCACCAGCGCGAGGTGGTGTTCCCGACACAGGGCGCCGAGACCTGTGGTTTCGACCTCGCTGCGATGGACGAGGTTGAAGTGCGGCTGGTGAGCCACCGGCAGCGCAAGACCCTCGGCCTTGGCAACCTCGATGACCTCGAGGGTGCGCTGGGCCGAGAAGTTGGACAGGCCGTAATGGCGGATCGTGCCGTGCTTGATCATGGTGTCGAACGCGCCGACCCATTCCGCGATCGGCACCCGTGGGTCGTCCTCATGGGCGTAGTAAAGGTCGATGGTTTCGATGCCCAGGCGACGGCGGGAACCGTCGAGGCAGATGCGCAGGTTGGCGGGTCGCAGCCCGCGATGGGTCGGCATCTTGGCGACCTTGGTGGCGATGACGACCTTGTCGCGATTGCCCGCGTGTCGCAGCCAACTGCCGATGATGCTTTCGGATTCACCGCCACGATGTCCCGGGACCCAGGCGGAATAGGTATCAGCTGTGTCGATGAAGTTGCCGCCGGCAGCGGTGAAGGCGTCCAGAATGGCCTCTGACGTCCGGCCGTCGGCCGTCCACCCGAAGACATTTCCCCCGAGGCAAATGGGGGACACCCTCAACGTTGAGATTCGCTGCATGAGTCATACCTTAGGAGGACATCTCAAAGTCGACGCTCAAGTGGACGAATAGTTCTTGTGTCGAGTTGATATCGATGCCCAAATCGAGTGGCGCTGACGACACCGCCTTGGCGGCATACACGTCGTGCTGAGCGGCCAACTCGACCCGCGTCAAGGGCAGGTTCCACGAATCGCTGGCCATGACGACCCCAACGACTTCACGCCCCGCGGCCCGCGCGACGGCGTCAGCTTTGCGTCGGGCCTTCGTCATGGCCTCAGCCGTAGCCCCGATGCTGGCCTCGAAAGCATCGACGACCCACTCCAGGTGATCGAGGGTGAGGTTCGGCTGGTCAGCCAACACTCCCAGCAGGGCCGGCAGTTGGCCGGGCAGGGCGGTGATCGTGACCAGGATTTCGACGCTCTGGCTGCGACCCAGGCGTCCCGAACGGGTCTGCAGGCGCAGCCCGTCGATCTCGATCGACTCCTCGGCCACCCCGATCTCAGCCAGGGCCTTGACCAGCCCCCGAACCTCGTCCGAGCGCTTGACTGCCGCGTTGCCGATCACCACGCTCGACCCGCTCACCACGGTGTGGATCCGGGCCTTCGTCGCCGCGACCCGGGTGGTCTCATCGATGGTGATGCGCAGGATTCCCATAGGCCCACAGTAGGCTCCGCCCGCTATTCTCGGGAGTTGCTGTGCGCCGCTGCGGGCCGTCAGAAGCTCAGCTGTGTTCCACCGCCGCACGCTCGATGGCCAGCCCGTTGACAAACCGTACGGAGAAGGCCTCAAAGCCGGCGACATCGGCAGGCTCGGGATCAACCGTTTCCAGGGCCGCCCCTTGGAAGACGTCGTTCGCCAGGTAGTCACCCAGGCTCTGGCCGCTGGCCCGATCCCTGGCGAAGGCAGCCAGCACCGCGATGCCCCAGGCGCCGCCCTCCCCGGCGATCTCCCCGACCGAAACCGGGGTGTCCAGGGCTGCCGCGAGGATGCTTTGGGC
>JBAVKY010000404.1:0-2250 GCA_049688555.1 Propionicimonas sp. | reverse complement strand
GCACCATGGTGCTCGGCTTCACCCAGGAACTGTTCAGCCCCGACTCCGAAGGCGGCACCATGGACACCGACGCCGCGGAAGCCGAGTTCATCGCCCTGGCCGACGCCCTGCCCCACCTGACCGCCATGGTCGCCTCCGAGGTCCACGACAACGACGAAGACCCCCTCGGCTGGTGCGACAGCCAAAACGAATTCGAATTCACCCTGGACCTGCTGCTGGACGGGCTGGCGAAGGCCGCCGACCGCTGAGCCGCGGCAGCGTCCGGCTGATGGTGCGCTGGCGGTATTGGCATGCTGGTCCCCCACGTGCGCTCCGCCAAGGACCGACAGCCGAACGAAAACCCGTAATTGGCCGCGCCCAGCGTGGAATGGCGGCGCCCATCAACGCCATCGATCTGCCGGGCGAGCTATTCGTCGAGCTGAGTGGCGAGGCCCTTGGGCGCCACGACGCGGTAGGCGTCTGCAAGCAGGTCGGCCACCTGGTCCCACTCAAGTTCGCGGTCGAGTCGGACGCCAAGCCAGCCGCGGTGTCCCACGCACGACGGGCGGAAGAACGTGTCCGGCCGGCTCGAGACGAGGGCCTCCTGGACGCCGGGCGGGGCCGCGCACCACACAGGTGAGGGAAGGTGTCGTCGTGGTGGCCATCGAGCCACGCGGTCGCGAAAGACTTCTTGCCTCGCACAAACCAGGTGGGTGCGCCGTGGCTGGGTCGCTCGCTCACCTCGGGGAACGCCCCGCAGATGGCGCGGAGGCCCTGCAACTACTCGGACATGCCCGCGATCGTAGACCCGCCGACAAGCAACACGGACGCCCGCACTAGGCGCTTTCGGTGAGCGGCTACAGATCGTTCGGATCGTGTCCCTGGAGCCCAAGGAGCCCGATTTCGTTGATCGTGGCGCAGGCGTAGAGCACGTACGTACGATCGCCACTCTCCGCGTCAGCCCACTCCTGCGAACAGCCGGTCGATAGGGCGCCCGAATCGTCCGCTCGAGCTGAAACTCGGTGGGTTTCGTACCAGCGAGCATCCTCGCCCGGCGGGATGCCCGCGAGACTGCTGGATGGCCTGGGCCGGAAGAGCAGTGGAACATCCGCACGAGCCGCTGTCACGAGGTTGCGCGCGTCCGTGGCCGGGGGCGACCGCACGAGTCGAGGAGCGAGGCGATGTTCTTGGTCCGTGTGAAACTCGGCGCCACAGGGTAAGCCTGCAGGGCAGCATCACTCACGCGGCCGACGGACGTCTCGACGCCATGAGCAGCCACACCCCCACGGCCGCGACAGCGGCGAGGACGACGACGTATCCGACGGCAGCGGGGCTCGGCCAATGGAGCTCCGACCCGTACCGGAGCAGGGCGACGGTTTGGAACACTCCGAAGAGAACCCCGGTGACCCCGATCGGCCCGAGGGAGCCGGGGTCGTCGACCAGACGGGCGTGGCCCGCGGCCACCCCGAGGCCGACGCACCAGGCGCCGACAGCTCGCCCCGTCAACGGGGTGAGCGGCCAGGGCCACGCCGCAGCGGCCCAGCCAGGTGCGACGAGGAGGGCGACGCCGAGCCCGACGAGGACGACGGCGAGCGCCACCAGGGTGAACCGGACCGCGGGGGGCAGACCGGCGGCGGGGGGCACGGCCCTACCGGCCCTGGCCTGGAGCAGCCATGCGACGACCATGAGCACCGGCACCACGGCGTAGACGGCGATCCACGCCCACGTGACCGCCCTGGTCGCCGTCGGCAGGTCCGCGGCGAGATGGAACCTGTCGAGGTGCGCCAGCGTGATGAGGAACGTCAGGCTCGTGAACACGAACACCGCGGGGACGGCCACCCGGGCCACCGTCCAGCGAGAGGCTATCGCTCCGCTGAGCTCCAGTCCGACCGCCGACCAGTAGGAGGCGCCGAGGAAGACTGCCGTCATCGGAGAGGCGATCGTCCACGCGAAGAGGGTGCCCGTGTCGAGCGGGAAGACGTACAACTGCACGCCGGCGAGGAAGACGAGCAGGGCCGCGACACCCAGGAGCCAGCGGATCGCGGGAACGGCGCGGTCCCCGGTGCCCGTCATCTCGACCCTCCCCGCAGCATCCGGATCCGGGGCGTGAGGTGAGCGTGCACCGCGGCCACGTCGGCCGCGCCGGCACCCACCGCGGTCGCGACCCGCCTCACCGAACCCCGGCGGGTGAAACGTCGAGCCAACAGGTGCGCGCCATGCCTGTCAGTCTCGCATGTGCCACTGACTCGCAGAGACAACTCGGCGCGAGGC
>JBAVKY010000403.1:0-10326 GCA_049688555.1 Propionicimonas sp. | reverse complement strand
GATCTGACGTCGGCTGATCACGAGATCGCCGGAGGAAAAGGCGCCAACCTCGGCGAGCTTGTGCATGCCGGCTTTCCGGTGCCGGACGGTTTCGTGATCACCACCGCCGCGTACACCGATTTCGTCGCGCGTCACAAATTGGCTGAAGCCATCGCCGAGGCGGCTGCCGCGCTCATCGCCGGGGGATCCGCCGAGCTGTCGGCCGAACGGGTCGGTGAGCTGTTCGCGGGCGCTGAGCTGCCGGAGCCGCTGACCGCTCAGATTCGATCGGCCTACGCCGCGCTGGGCAGGCAAGTGCCGGTCGCCGTTCGGTCGTCGGCCACCGCGGAGGACCTGGCTGAAGCCAGTTTCGCCGGCCAGCAGGACACCTATCTCAACATCGTCGGCGACGAGGCGCTGCTGGCCGCCGTCCGGGACTGCTGGGCTTCGCTGTGGACCGATCGGGCCATCTGGTACCGGGCCCAGCACGGCGTGGCTCCGAACACTGTGGCTCTGGCCGTCGTGGTGCAGCGACTGGTTCCCGCAGCTGCGTCGGGGGTGATGTTCACGGCGAACCCGGCCAACGGTCGGACGGAAGAGACGGTGATCACCGCGGCCTGGGGGCTGGGGGAGGCGGTGGTCTCTGGCGCCGTCGACACCGACACTGTGGTGGTCGACACCGCCACCGGCACGGTGCTCAGCAATGTCGTGGCCGACAAGGCCGTCCGCGTCGATCCGGTGGCCGGTGGCACCGCCGAACACCCCAATCCGGAGGAGTCCAGAAGGGCTGGCGTGCTGGATGAGGCGGCCGCGCTTCGCCTCGCCGCGATCGGCTCGGCGATCCAAGCCCACTTCGGCGCCCCACAGGACATCGAGTGGGCGCTCGCCGGTGGAGAGTTCAGCATCGTCCAGTCCCGGCCGATCACAGCGCTGCCGCCGCCGGTGGGACCCGTCCCCACCCAGTGGCCGATGCCGACCAAGGGGCTGTACTTCCGAGCGAGCATCATCGAGCAACTGCCCGACCCGCTGTCCCCGCTGTTCGCCGATCTGATGGCCACCGCCGTCCCCAGCGGGTTGCGGCGGATGCTGAAGGAGTGGATCAGCGATGCCGAGATGGACGTGGACTTCTTGACCATCAACGGCTACGCGTTTTACCGCTATGCCTATTCGGCGATGGGCACCATGCTGCTGGCCACGCCCAGCGCGATGCGGATGCTGTTTGCCGGTAGCGGCCGCTGGCTGGAGACCCGTTGGCAAGGACTGTTGGCGGAGTACGCGGCGGCCGTGAAGGCCGCGGGCGAGCCAGACCCGGCAACCATGGGCGCTGCTGACCTCCTCGCCGGCGTGGCCGGGCTGGTGGACGAGGTCGCGTTCTACTACACCTCGGTCCAGACCATCATTCCGCTGGCGGCGACGGCAGAGCTGACCTGGACCGGCGTTTACGAGCGGCTGCTCAAGCGCCTAGGTGACCCGTCGGCGGACACCTTCCTGCTGGGCTTCGACTCAGACCCGATCCTGGCAGAGAAGGCCCTGTTCGACCTTGCCGGCTGGGTGCGGGAACAGCCCGGACTGGCCGCGGCGCTCTGCGCGCCGGGGGCGACGCCGCTGGCCGCCGGCACTCCGTCCGGGGTGGAGCCGGGCAGCTGGCAGCAGTGGCACGAACGGTTCGGCGCTCACCTCGCCCAGTTCGGTCACACGCTGTACAACCTGGACTTCATCAATCCGGTGCCAGCCGACGACCCAGCCCCGCTGCTGCAGGCCCTGCGCTTCTACCTGGGCCCGGACGCGGGGGACCCTCATGCCCGACAGCGGCGACTCGCCGCCGAGCGGGAAGCGGTGACCGCTGCCCTGTTGGCTCGGCTGCCCGAGCGGCGCCGGCGCCGTGTGGAGCCACTGCTTCGCTGGGCACAGCACCTGGGCCCGGTCCGGGAGGACGCACTGGGTGCCATGGGCCTGGCTTGGCCGACCACCCGTCGGCTGCTCCGCGAACTGGGCGGTCGGCTGGTCGCCGCCGGGCTGCTCGACGAGCCGATGGACGTGTGCTGGGTACCGTTGGCCGAGCTTCGGCAGCTGGCCGAAGCGCTGGATTCCGCTGGCCCGCTGCCGGCCGATCTGCGCACCGACGTGGCCCGTCGACAGCAGGCTTTCCGCGGCCAGCGTCAGGCAAGCCCTCCGCAGTACCTGCCCAAGAACCGGCTGATGGACTCGATGGAGTGGATGTACCCGGCCCGTGAAGGTCAGTCAGGTTCCGTGATCACCGGAACCGTCGGCAGCGGTGGGGTGGTCACCGGCCGCGCCAGGGTGCTGGCCGGACCAGAGGATTTCGCGGCCTTTCAGCCCGGGGAGGTGCTCGTGGCCTCGATCACCACCCCCGCCTACACGCCGCTGTTCGCGATGGCTTCGGCGGTGGTCACCGACATCGGCGGGGTACTCAGCCACGGGTCGATCGTGGCCCGCGAGTACGGCATTCCCGCGGTTTTGGGCACAGGATCGGCCACCCGCCGGATCCATACCGGTGACGAGATCACCGTGGACGGGGGAGCGGGGCGGGTAGTGCTGCCGCAGGTCGAGGCGTCGCCGGTTGAGGTGGTTCGCTTCTCGGGAATCGGCTGGGCGCTGGCCGGATTGATCGGTGGCTTGGCGGTGGCCGCGGGGGCTTGGCTCGCCTACCGCCGTCGGCGCTGACCCGACGTCAGTGGGCCGGACCTTGCGGAGGGAGTCCGCGGACTCCGTCTGGCGATGAACGCCGACCGCCAGCGGGGACGGCAGGCGCCCGGGGTGGCTGGGGACCGGCCGCGGATCGTGGTCACCCTCGGCTACGACCAGTTGCGGGCCGGCGCGGCCGGGGCCGGGCTGGTCGGCGATCAGCCGCTCAGCGCCGGTGATGTGCGCCGGTTGTGCTGCGACGCCGACCTGATCCCCGCCGTACTGGGTGCCGCCGGCGAGGTCCTCGATGTGGGACGCTCGGCCCGGCTCGTCACCCCGGCGATCCGTACCGCGCTGACGCTGCGGGACGGCGGCTGAGTTTCCCCGGCTGCGCCGCTCCGGCGATCGTGTGTGACGCCCACCCACTGCTGTCCGTGGATCGACGGCGGGCTGACCTCATTGTGGAATTGCTGTTTAGGCGAGATCGCCGCCGACTCCCACGTCCTCTACGCCCACCTCGGCGGGCAACCGGCTATCAACGCCTACCACCGGCTCTGGTCCTGAAGGCCGCACTGAGGGCAGTGGCGCTGAGGGCAGTGGCGCTGAGGGCAGTGGCGCTGAGGGCAGTGGCGCTGAGGCGGGTCAGCGGCCGCTGGCTGGTGAGAAACGCCGCAGCCGCATGGAGTTGGTGACCACGAACACGCTGGACAGCGACATCGCGAAGCCGGCAATCAGCGGGTTCAGCAGCCCGAACGCCGCCAACGGGATCGCGGCGACGTTGTAGGCGAACGCCCAGATCAGGTTCCCGCGAATGGTGCGGAGCGTACGCCGGGACAGCGCGATGGCGTCCGGGATGACCCCGAGGTTCGGGCGAACCAGGATGATGTCCGCCGACTTCATCGCCACGTCGGTGCCACTGATGACGGCGAGCCCAAGGTTGGCGGTGGAAAGGGCCGCGGCGTCGTTGATCCCGTCGCCGACCATGGCCACGCGGCGCCCAGCGGCCTGCAACCGCTCAATGACAGCAGCCTTGGCGGTGGGCAGCACCTCAGCCACCACCTCGTCCACGCCGACCTCCTGACCGACGGCCGCCGCGGCGCCCTGGCGGTCTCCGGTGAGCAGAACCGTCCGCAGACCCATCGACCGTAGCCGGGCCACTGCTTGGGGGGCGGAGTCCTTGATCACGTCCGACACGACCAGGCAGCCCACGGCGACTCCGTCCACCGCCACGAGGACGGCGGTACGTCCCGCGTCAGCGGCGGAGTCGACCAGTGCGGAGGCCTCGGCGGGCAGGACGATCCCCCGACCGGTCAGCAGCTCAGCGTTGCCGAGCACGACCTCACGGGTCTCCGCGCTGCCGACCAACACCCCTGCCAGACCCTGACCGGGCAGCGCGTGGACCGCCCCGACGCCGTCGGTCACGACCAGGTCCCGATCGCGCGCCGCCCGGACGATCGCCTGGGCGATCGGATGCTCCGACCGGTTCTCCACCGACGCGGCGAGGGCGAGCAGTTCGTCCTGGGCCAGGCCGCCGAAGCTCACTGCCCGCTCCAGCGTCATCTTGCCCGTCGTGAGAGTGCCGGTCTTGTCGAGGACCACCGTGTCGATCACGCCGGACGCTTCGAGGGCGTCTGGCCCTTTGATCAGGATCCCGAGCTGGGCACCGCGTCCGACGCCGACCATCAGAGCTGTCGGCGTGGCGAGCCCCAGCGCGCAGGGGCAGGCGATGATGAGCACCGACAGGGCGGCACTGAACGCGCTCCGAGGACCGCCGCCGACGAGTAGCCAGCCCACGAGGGTGAGCAGGGACACCACCAGGACGGCTGGGACGAACACTGAGACGACCTTGTCGACCAGGGTTTGGACCGATGCTTTGCGTGACTGTGCCTGTTCAGCGGTCGCCGCCATCTGGGCAAGCTGGGTGTGTGCCCCGACTTTCTCGGCCTCGACGATCAGCGCCCCGGTCGCGTTGATCGTGCCACCCAGCACCCGATCGCCCTCGACCACGTCGCGCGGAACCGGTTCGCCGGTCATCATCGCGGTATCCACCGCCGAGGATCCGACGACGATGCGGCCGTCGGTGGCGATCCGCTCGCCGGGACGGACCAGGAACCGCTCGCCCACCCGCAGCGAGCCAATGGGAACGATCTCTTCGACGCCATCGCGGATGACTCGCACCGTGCTGGGCGCGAGCTTGCCCAAGGCGGAGAGGATCCCCCTGGCTGACCGCTTGGAGCGGGCTTCGATGTAGCGCCCGCCCAGCAGGAACGTGGTCACCGCGGCCGCCGCCTCCAGGTAAAGCGTGTCGGCGCCCGCCGGGGCGATGCCGTAGCCCAGCCAATACCCCTCAGTGTCCTCGGCGCCGATCACCGTTGCCACCACCGACCACGTGAAGGCGGCGAGCACCCCGAGCGAGACGAGGGTGTCCATGCTGGTGGCGCCGTGGCGCAGGTTCCGCCATGCCGCCCGGTGGAACGGCCAGGCGCACCAGAAGACCACCGGCACCGCGCAGGCGATCAGCACCCATTGCCAGCCAGGGAACCGCATCTGGGGGGCTAGCGCGAGCACGATCGCCACGTCACCCAGCGGGATCGTCAGAATGGCCGCCACGATCAGGCGGTTGCGAAGCAGCTTCACGCGGTCGGTGTAGCCGTCCGGCTCGGATCCCTCGACGACCGGTGACGCTCCGTAGCCGGCGGACTCGACCGCCGCAACGGCTTCCTCGGCGCGTTCGGGAGCCAGGCCGAGCAGGATCGCCCGCTCGGTCGCGTAGTTGACCGTGGCGCGCACGCCGTCCATCTTGTTCAGCTTCTTCTCGATCCGGTTCGCGCACGCTGCGCACGTCATGCCGGAGATATCGAGTTCGATGCGCTGATCCAGGCCGTCGTAGCGGGTGGGGGCGGTTTCCGTCTGGTTCACGGGCGCTTGCTGATCTGGTCGAGGAAGGCCTGCCGTTCCTGGCGTTGGTCGTGGTCCGCCAGTTGGGCGAGCATCGCGTTGTAGGCCTCGACGGGGTCGTCCTCGCTGTCGGCGAGGGCGTCGAGGCGATCGGCGTCCGACTTATCGGAAGTGAACCACTGCGCGGCCAGGGCGATCACCGCCACGAAGATCGGGATCTCACCGGTGAACCAGGTGATCTGCCCGGCGATGTTCTGGTCGTTCATCAGGTCGCCGACCCAGGCCACGGCGATGGTCTGGTAGAAGTCGGCGCCGATGAGGCTGTGGGCCATGATGATGCCGACGGCGAAGATGGCGTGGAACGGCATGATGCTCATCATTAGGGCGAACCTGACCAGGTGCGGCAGCTTCCACGACTGGCGGTCCTGGCCCACGATCAGGCTGAAGAACGCGTACCCGGTGACCATGAAGTACAACAGCATCAACTGATGAGCCCAGTGGTACTTCATGAGCCAGGGGAACAGCGGCGTGAAGTAGACCAGAAAGAGCGAGGCCACGTAGTTGAGCCACAGCAGCGGTGGGCTGAGCAGTCGCTGCAGCGGACGGTAGGCGCCCAGGGCGTCGAGGAGTTCGCGTGGCCCGGGCGGCTCGCCGTCGGTGCGCGGACGGGAAGCCGCCTCGACCAGGCTGAACGGCGCACCGAGGACGCACAGGATCGGCACCAGCATGTTCACGGTCATGTGCACGAGCATGTGCCAGCTGTAGACGGCGGTGGAGTACATCCACAGGCCGCTGACCGCGAGGTACAGGGTCAAGCCCCAACCGGCCACCCAGGCCAGCAGCCGGGACAACGGCCAGCGGCCGCCGCTGCGGCGAACCAGGATCACGCCCCAGCCGTAGGACGCCACCGAGCCCACGCACAGCAGGACCCAGAGCACGTTGGGACGGCCGAGGCTCACCAAACGCTCCAGGGTGGCGGGAACGTCCACCTCGTAGCCCAGGTAGTTGACCTGGATGCTCTGCGGCACCAGGAAACGTGGTGGGGGAATGTGATTCGCGGCCGTGAGGAAGGCCGTGTAGCCCACCAGGATGACGACGTCGCGGGTGACCGACGCTGCGGCGCGACCCGGATCCGCCGTCGGCGCGGCGAGCCCAGCGGCCTGCCGCCACGCCCAGCTGGCCAGTAGCAAGGCGAAACACACGAAGAAGCCGATAGTGGGGACGCCGAAGAACACCACCAGCGGCGACTGCCCCGCTAGTTCCTGCCACGCGATCACGAGGTGCGCGGCGACGGCGGTCACCACCAGTGGCAGGGCGCTGCGGTGGTAACGGCGGACGACGCCCGCCGCCGCGGCGCCGGGCGGGTCAACCACATGGGCGACAACCACGCCCAGGGCGGCCGAACCCAACGGGATCACGGTCAGGGCGACGGCGATGGCGGCGTCCGTGGCCCAGTCGTGGTCGTGCCCCACCGACACATTGCCGGTGACGGCGACGAAGGTCATCGCGAGCAGCCCGCACAGCCAGGCCACGGCGAACGCGGCCACCTGGCGGGACAGGTTGGCGATCAGTGCCGTGGCCAGCGCCACGATGGCGGTCAAGGTCCAGGCCAAACCGCTGGGGGTGGCGGACTGGAACGTCCACCAGGCAGCAGCAGAGAACGTGTACCCCATCGGGACACCGTTGACGAAGGCCGAATTGGCGAACGTCATCAACAACGCGGCTACGAACCAGACCTGCGCCGAGCGCCCTGCCCAGCGGGCCAGGCGGCGTGCGGGGTCGGTGAGCGTGTGGTCAGGGCCGGGGGCGACCAGGGCCACGATCGCGAACAGGCTGCCGAACGTAGCGAAAGCGGCCAGCCGTGCGGTCAGATCCGCCAGCAGCGACACGGTGCCGGTGACGGCGTCCCCTTGGGCACGGGCGGGCAGGGGCGGTTGGGCGGCAAGGCTGCCGGCCGTCCAGATCACGAAGGCCAGGGCAACCCCCACCGCCATCCACACCAGCCAGCCATCGCCCGTCTTCCGGGAGGCGGTGCCAGGCTCTTCGACGCGGTCGGGCACGCTCATGGTTCCTTCCGGTGGTCGGGCGCTGCGACGAGGCGAGTCTATGACCAGCTCAGCGGAAGCGGTTGCCGACGGGCGGCCTCACGACACCGGTCCGGTCGGCGACTCCTGCGCAGCGGCAGGCCGCGACTCGTCGAAGCTTCCCGGGGCAGCGTCGGGGACGGTCTCCAGCGAGGCGAGCGCACCGAGCAGTGTCAGGGTCCACAGCAACGCCACGGTGGCAAGGGAGAACAGCACGCCCAAGTCATCAGATCCGGTCTGTCGGATGACGAAGCCGAACGCCAACACGACTCCCAGCAGTTGGGCCACCGCCGTGGCTGGACGCTTGAGTGACGCCTGCCGCCGGGCCAGGGCGAAGGTGGCCAGGATGGCGCCCGCCGCCAGAACACTCAGGACGAAGCGCGCGACCTGCAGGGCTCCGCTCGCGGCCCGGTCGGCTGCGATCAGATCCCAAACGGGCCAGCTGAGGCATCTGGTGTAGGAACCCGGGCCTGCGGCGAACAAGCTGACGAGGTGCATGGCCACCAGCAATGCGAGGCTGAGCCAGGAGAGGGTGCCGACCTTCGAGGTGAACCACGCCGACGGCGTCCGCTCCAGAGCGACCGTGGCCACGACCATGGCGCCCATGGCCACCAGGGCTGCGGCGAGGTCCGCCGCCCCGCCCCAGACTGGGAACGGAAGGCCAAGGACAGCCATCCGGCCGAACACCCCGGCGATGATGGCGCCGACCACCGTGACCCACGGCAAGACGCGCACCAGCGGGTTGACGTGCTTCAAGCGGACGGCCAGGATGCCGGCGGCCAGCGCCAACGGGCCGGCCAGGATCGCCGTGATGCGGTGAATCATCTCGATCCACGGATTCCGGTACAGGAACGTGGCGACCTGCCCGGTAGGCAGCAGCGCCGAGTCGGTGCACCCCGGCCAGTTACCGCATTCGAAGCCGGACTCGGTCGCGCACACCACCGAACCCATCGCCACCGCGAGCAAGGTGAACAGCGTGGCCGCCCGAAAGAGCATGACGGTGGACTTCGGAACCTCAGAGACTGACATGGGCGCTCCTGGTTGACGGCTTCGGCCGTTGGCGACTTCAGTCGTGATGACGTCGCGCCGTTGACGACTTTCGGGATGTCACCTTACGCGTCCACGCCGGGCAACCCGCCGATGGCCACGAACGACACCCCTGCCCGGGCGTTCGCCCTGCCC
Source organism: Propionicimonas sp. (assembly GCA_049688555.1). Classification (GTDB taxonomy): domain Bacteria; phylum Actinomycetota; class Actinomycetes; order Propionibacteriales; family Propionibacteriaceae; genus Propionicimonas. The sequence goes on along the minus strand of JBAVKY010000403.1, from coordinate 1,537 downwards.
GAGGTTCGCCCGTCCCCGAGGAGCAAGCGAGCTGGGGCGTGGGCGGTGCCGCGGCGGTTAGGCTGGCGGCATGCGGGGCACACGTCACACGGCACGCGACGAGGTGACCTACCGCACCGGCCACATCGGCACCGTCGACTACTTCACCAGCCGGTGTTCGTACGGCGATTCCTCGATGGTGGTCTACCGGTTCGCCTGTGCGCGGGAGAAGACCGGACCCGACTTCGTCCTCGTCCACGGTATGGGGGTTTCGGCTCGTTCCTTCGGCCCGACCGCCGCGGCTCTCACCGAGCACGGCGACGTCTACCTGCTCGACCTGCCGGGTCATGGAAGATCGCCCCGGCCCGACCGGGACCTGGCGATCACCGATCACGCCCGGATCGTGGGGAGGTTCCTCACCGAGACCAACCTCGACCATCCCGTGGTGGTGGGTCACTCCATGGGCACCCAAGTGGTTGCCCACGTGGCAGCGCTCTTTCCCGACCAGCTCGACCACATCGCGCTGATCGCCCCCGTGATCGCACCGAGTGCTCGCTCGATCCCCACCGCCGCAGCACTGCTGCTGCGCAACGGCTTGCTTGAGCCGCCGCAGGTCACTGCCTCGGCCGTCGTGGACTACGTGTTCCGCGCGGGGATTCCTTTCATGATCCAGCAGACGCCCCACGTGCTTGGGACGGACCTGGAAGCGGTCGCCGCTCGGGTGTCGGCCTTGACGCTGGTGATCTGCGGGAAGGATGACCCGATCGTGCCGTTGGAGTGGGCTCGGCAGCTGACGGGACGGTTCGCCCAGGGGTGGTTCGCGACGGTGCCCGGCCCCCACGTCAGCATGTTCGCCGCCCCGCACGTGATCGCGAGCCTGCTCGATGAGCACGCCCACCGCTGACCCGGCCGCTGACTCGGCTGCGGGCCAGGCCATCCGGCGACTGCGCGAGGGCGCGCGTCGCGGCTGGTATTGGGCCGCGGACTATCGGTATGCGGCACGACGCCTCGTACTCAGTCTGGCTGAAGGGGTTCCGCCGTCCTTCGCCGAGGGACGCCTGGCGCCGGTCGTCCTGATCGCTGGGGTGATGGAGCCGTGGACGCTGCTGCGTCCCATGGCCGAGCGGTTGAACAGCGGGGGGCATCCGATCCATGTGGTGCCGGACCTGGCCTACAACCTGGGGGCGATCGTGGAGGCCGCCGTTCTCGTGCGGCGGCTGATCGCCGAACGCGACCTCAGCGGGGTCCTGCTCGTCGCTCACAGCAAGGGCGGGCTGGTTGGCAAGCAGGTGCTGGCGATGGACGTGGCAGGCAGGGTCGATCGGCTGATCGCCATCGCCACCCCGTTCGAAGGGTCGCGGCTGGCGAACCTGGTGCCGCTGCGGAGCATTCGCGCGTTGCGCCCCTCGGATCCGACGATCCGTGAGCTGGCGGCTCAAGCGGCGGTGAATTGCCGGATCACGTCGATTTATCCTGCCTTCGATCCGCACGTACCTGACGGCTCCTTCCTCCCGGGAGCCACGAACGTGCCGCTCGCTTCGATGGGGCACTTCAGGGT
>JBAVKY010000402.1:0-6113 GCA_049688555.1 Propionicimonas sp. | reverse complement strand
CTCTCGACCGAGCCCGCAGGGTGGGAGCCGCCACGCCGCATGGTCGCCCTGTCGGCGCGCTGCGAATGCCGGTGCGTCCGGCGCGCCCGCGCGCCACCTGACGGCTGCGTGGCAACCTGGAACGAGTGCGATCCACATGCGTCCATTGACGCTGCGCGACACCCGCAACCATCGGGTTCGCCAGGTCAACCAGTAACGCGCTCATGACAGCTCCTCTTGAGGGATCGAACACTTGTTCGATACAATTTGTAGCCCAGGTGAAGCCGAAGCGCAAGAGTATTCGAACGTTTGTTCGTCAGGTGTCGTCATACACACCAGTCCACCAGCAGCCTGTGACACTTCTGAAGACCCGCAACCGTCGCCCGCCGTCGTGGGTGCCAAGGACAACGCCTCACGTGAATCCGGCGACACGCTCGAACGTTTGTTCCATTTCTGCCCCACCGCGGCTAGCGTTGGCGACATGGCAGGCATTCCCCCGACTGGAACTCCCCAGGGCAACGAACCCCGACGCCGCGGTCGTCCTCGGCGCGAGGACATCGCAGCTCAGCTGGGCACCTCGATCAGCGAGTTCCCAGACCGTCCCGCAGACGCCGACGGCCTCACCCCCCGACAGCGCAAGATCCTGGAGATGATCCGGGACACCCTCGAGCAGCGCGGCTACCCGCCGAGCATCCGCGAAATCGCCGAGCTCGTTGGTCTGGCTTCGTCATCCTCAGTGGCGCACCAACTCAAAGTGCTCGAGGCCAAGGGGTTCCTACGACGGGACCCCCACCGGCCACGGGCCATGGAAGTCCACCTTCCCGACTCCCTCAGCAACACCCCGATCGCCGCCGAGGCGCACGTGGACGAGACGGGGATCAATGACTTCGCGGCGCGTTCGGTGCAGGTCCCGGTGCTCGGCCGGATTGCCGCGGGAGGCCCGATCCTTGCCGAGCAGGCAGTAGAGGATGTCTTCGCACTGCCCAAGCAGCTGGTCGGCGAAGGGACGTTGTTCCTGCTCGAGGTTCGCGGCGACTCGATGATCGACGCCGCGATCTGTGACGGTGACTACGTCGTGGTCAGGCAGCAGCCGACCGCCGACAACGGTGACATCGTCGCCGCCCTGCTGGGCGACGAAGCGACGGTGAAGACGTACAAGCGCGTACCCGGGCAGGTGTGGTTACTGCCGCACAACCCCGCCTACGCCCCGATCGACGGGAATGAGGCGTCCATTCTGGGCAAGGTTGTCGCCGTGCTGCGACGGGTCTAGCGAGGACGCCATCCGAATCAGTATTCGCGTCAAACCAGGCGCCTCCCGCACCCGGGTTGGGGGGCGCTATGGCGACGATGCCCTGGTCATCGCGGTCACTCCCCCGGCCGTCGATGGACGGGCCACCAGCGCGGCACTCAAGGCACTGGCGCAGGCCCTCGGACGACCAGCCCGCGCGATCACCTTGATCTCCGGGGCCACCAGCCGCACCAAGGTCGTCGACCTCCCCGACGATTGCGCTCAGGCAGTTGCCGGGTTGCTCGACTCGTGAGCGCCGCGCGCCTCCCCGAGCCTGCGCAGGGCCTCGATCACCGTCTCGGTGTTCGAGGTCATCCAGAAGTCCGGCATTGAGGCGCGCAGGAAGCTGCCATAGCGGGCCGTCACCAGCCGCGGGTCGAGTACGGCGACGACCCCGCGGTCACTGGCCCGCCGGATCAGTCGTCCGGATCCCTGGGCGAGCAGGAGCCCAGCATGGGTGGCAGCGACGGCCATGAACCCGTTCCCGCCCGCTTCGGCCACCGCGCGCTGCCGGGCCTGTAACAGCGGGTCGTCTGGCCTGGGGAACGGGATCTTGTCGATGATCACCAGTTGGCACGTCTCCCCGGGCACATCGATGCCTTGCCACAGCGACAGGGTGCCGAACAGACTCGCCGCGGGATCAGCGACGAACTCCCTGGTCAGTTCGGGGAGCTGGCGATCGCCCTGGCACAGGATTGTCGCCTGCGGCAGTTCGGCTCGGCAGAAGCGGGCCGCCGCCTCAGCGGAACGCTGTGAGGCGAACAGTCCCAGTGTCCGGCCGCCGGCGGCCCACACCAGTTCGGCGATCTCTGCCATCGCGTCAGCGCTGATCCCGTCACGGTGCGGCGGGGCGAGGTGGCGTGCCACGTAGAGGATCGCCTGGCTCCGATAGTCGAACGGCGATCCAACATCGAGTCCCCGCCACGATCGTCGCTTCGGGTCCGCCGCACCGAGCGCCGCCCCAAGGCCCAATGACCTGGCCACGGCATCGAAGTCACCACCCACCTTCAACGTGGCTGAGGTCAGCACACAGGGCCGATCGGCCATGATCTGGTCACTGATCAGCCCGGCCACTGACAGTGGGGCCTGGTAAGCCTGGCGCCCGAACCGCTCGCGTTCGCCCAGCCAGACCACGTCCACGTCGGCCAGTGCTGCCATGCGCTCGGCAATCTCGAAGATCTCCTTGGCAGCTGCGCCCGCCTGAACCTTGTCGTTGTCGTCGGCAGGCCCGGAGATCCCTGATACCACCCGTCGGGCCACGTCCTGGACCCGCCGAAAGGCGGCCACAACAGCGCCGTCCGGATCCTCCACCCGTCCCAATTCCGCGCTGTCCAGAGCCACGCGCAGGGTGTCCCCGGTCTCCAGGAACTCCAGCCCGAGCTCGCTCTCCACCCACGGCAGGCACCGCCGGGCCACCCGCTCCACCGCTTGGGCCGAGAGCTCATGCGAGGCGGCACCTGTCACCCGCGCGACCAGTTCGTGGGCCTCATCGATGACCACGGCGTCGTGGCTGGGCAGTGCCGTGCCCCCGTGCAGCGCGTCGATGGCCAGCAGGGCATGGTTGGTCACCACCAACTGGCTGCCACGCGCCCGTTCCCGGGACAACTCGGCGAAGCACTCCTGCCCGTAAGGGCACCGGTTGCTGCCGAGGCACTCCCGCACCGGGATCGACACCTGTGCCCAGGCTTGGGCGCCATGGCTCGGGGCGTCGTCACGGTCGGCGAGTCCGCCGACCCGGGACTCCCCCTCCGCCCATTCCCGCAGGGCCACGACTTCACTGCCGGCAGCGGTGGCAGCGTCAGTCGCGGCGGTGATCGACTCCACAAGTTCGCTCGCCCCCAGCAGGCTGTCCTGCTCGGCGCCACGGCCGTCCCGAACCCTGTATAGGCAGGCGTAGTTGCCGCGACCCTTCACCACCGCGTGGCTGATCAGCTTCCCGGTGACCTGTTGGCAGGCCGCCACCGCGGCCGGGATGTCTTTCGTGGCGAGCTGCGCCTGCAGCGCGAGAGTCGCCGTTGCAACTACCACCCGCGATTCCGGGTTCTCAGCCAGGTAAGCCAGCGTGGGGGCGAGATAGCCCAGCGACTTGCCGGTTCCGGTTCCGGCTTGCACCAGCAAGTGGTCTCCCGACGCGAAGCTCTGCGCGATCTCCGCCGCCATCTGCGTCTGACCGGGACGGGCGCTACCCTTGATCCCCGCCACCGCAGCGCGGAGGATCGCGGCCGTCAGGGGCGTGGCATCAGGCACCGCTGGCGGGTTCGGCGTAGCGGGAAAGCTCCCCCGCCAGGTCGGAGTTCACCCGGACAGTCACCCGCGTGCCCTCGGCGACGTGCTCGGAGGCCAGGAACTCCCCCGACTGATGGATCCGGTTGATCAGGTCGCCCCGGTCGTAGGGAACCAGCGCGTGCACCTCGACGGCCGGACGAGGCAGCCGCTGTTCGATGACGGCCTGCAGCTGGTCGATCCCCTCACCGGTGCGCGCCGAGACGAAGACCGCATCACCGAACCGCCCCCGCAACGCCAGCAGCATGGACTCAGCTGCCTGATCGATCTTGTTGACGACGAGCTGTTCCGCGACCCCGGCTGCTCCGATGTCGCCCAGCACCGTGCGGACGGCCGAGATCTGGCCGAACGGGTCCGCGTCGGAACCGTCGACGATGTGCAACAACAAGTCCGCCTCGACGGATTCCTCCAGCGTCGAGCGGAACGCCTCGATCAGGTCGTGCGGCAGGTGCCGGATGAACCCGACGGTGTCGGTGAGGGTGAACTGGCGTCCGTCCGTGGTCGCTGAGCGCCTGGTGGTGGGGTCCAAGGTGGCGAACAGCGCGTCCTCGACCAGCACCCCCGCCCCGGTGAGCCGGTTCAGCAGGGAGGATTTGCCGGCATTCGTGTAGCCGACGATGGCAACCGACGGCACCTGGTTGCGGCGGCGCTGGGAACGCGTGGTTTCACGCACCGAGTCGAGTTCACGCAGCCGACGGCGCAACACAGCGATCCTGGTCTTGATCCGACGGCGGTCAATCTCGATCTTGGTCTCGCCCGGCCCGCGGCCACCGATGCCGGCACCCGCCGCCGCCCGTCCGCCGACCTGCCGGGACAGGTTCCCGCCCCAGCCGCGCAGGCGCTGCCGCAGGTACTGCAGCTGGGCGAGTTCCACCTGCGCCTTGCCCTCGGAGCTCTTGGCGTGGGCAGCGAAGATGTCGAGGATGAGCGCCGTGCGGTCGACGACCTTCACCCCCACGCGGTCCTCGAGGTTGCGCAACTGGGCCGGCTCCAACTCGCCGTCACAAATGACCGTGTCAGCCCCGGTCGCTATGACCACCTGCCGCACTTCGTCGACCTTGCCGCGTCCGATAAAGGTCGCAGGATCAGGATGGGATCGCCGCTGCACCAGGGCCTCGAGGACCTCTGAGCCTGCAGTCTCGGCCAGCAACTTCAGCTCGGCCATGGAGTTCTCGGCGTCGGTTTCGGTGCCGGTGGTCCACACGCCGACGAGGACGACGCGCTCCAACTGCAGTTCGCGATACTCGACCTCGGAAATGTCCGTGAGCTGCGTGGACATCCCGGCCACGCGCCGCAGGGATTGGCGCTCGACCAGCTCCAGCTGGTCACCGTCCGGATGTAGTTCGGGATCGAGGACGCTGTGTTCTGCCATCAGGGATTCACTTCCTCGGCCGGAGCCGTTGAGTCTTCGGCGCCGAGCAGCCACTGCCCCGTGGCCACCAGGACGGCTGGCCCCGTGAGGGTGGCCTCGCCAGCGGCGAAACGCACCTCAAGGGTTCCACCGGGCACAACCACCGTGATCGGTTCGCCTTCCTCGGCCCCGCCGGCGGCTGCGGCCGCAGCCACCACCCCAGTGCCGCAGGACCAGGTCTCTCCTGAGCCCCGTTCATGGACGCGCATCGTCAGAACGCCGGGCGCGGTGAGGGTCACGAACTCGGCATTCACCCCCTCGGGGAAGCGGTCGACCGGGTCGAGATGCGGAGCCCGGGAGAGATCGAGGCCGGCCAGGTCGTCGGCGGGCTGTAGCACCGCGACGACGTGTGGGTTCCCGACGTCGACCGGCACGCCCGACCACCGCTGAGTGCCCACCGACACCACGACCCGGTCGTCGGCCACCCGAACCGGGCCCATGGTGACGCTCAGCCGCCCATCCGGCAGGAATCGCCCGCTGCGTAGCCCGGCACGGGTTCCCACGCTCAGCTCCCCCGGCTGGGCCAAGCCTTCGGCGACGAGGTACCTCAGGAAGACCCGCAAGCCATTGCCGCACATCTCGGCCAGCGATCCGTCGGCATTGCGGTAGTCCATGAACCACAGGTCAGGATCCCCCTGCCAGCCCGAGATGTGGCGAGCCCGGACGGCGCGCAGCACCCCGTCCCCGCCGATCCCCGCCCGCCGGTCGCACAAGAGGGTGACGTCGTCCTCGTTGAGGGTCAGCTCATCGTCGGGGTCACTCAGCAGCACGAAGTCGTTCATCGTGCCGTGACCCTTCGTGAACCTCAGCTCGCGCATCAACCCTCCCGCGTGTACCGGTCGAGCCTACCCCTCAGGTCGGCGACGATCGTTTCGGTGACCCCCTCGGTGGCCGGCAACCACACGATGCGCGGGTCGCGTCGGAACCAGCCGAGCTGCTTCCGCGCGAACCGCCTGGTGCCGGCGATCGTGGCAGCCATGGCCTCCGGTTCGCTGCCGATACCGTCCAGATGGTCGAGGATCTGGCGGTAGCCGAGGGCCCGGGAGGCGGTTCGTCCCTGACGAAGGCCGTGCACCACCAGGCCGCGGACCTCGTCGACAAAACCGGCGTCCCACATCCGCTGCACCCGCACTTCGATGCGGCGATCCATCT
>JBAVKY010000401.1:0-16898 GCA_049688555.1 Propionicimonas sp. | reverse complement strand
CGTAGACGTACTTCGGGATGGTCTGCATGCCGGCATAGATCAGCAGGGCGGTGTAGCCCATATGCCGCCAGACGTTCACGAACGCGATCGTCGGGATGGCCCAGAACTCGTCAGCGAAGAACGCGACCTTACCCAGGCCCATCCACTCGATGACCGCGTTCACCAAGCCGATCTGGTAGTCCAGCAGCCAGAACCACAGCATCGCCGCGATCACGTTCGAGATCAGCCACGGCAGCAGCAGCGCCCCCCGCAGCAGTGTCGACTGAGTGAGACGCTGCATCAGCACCGCCAGCAGCAGGGCGATGATCGTCTGGAAGCCGATGTTCAGCAGGACGTACTCGAGGGTCACCCAGAGCGCGTTCCAGAAGAGCGGGTCCTTGCTGATCTTCACGAAGTTGTCGAAACCGATGAACTTCGGGGTGCCGAGCAGGTTGTACTGCGTGAGGCTGAAGTAGAAGCCTCGAATGGTTGGGTATAGGAAGAAGACCAGGAACCCAACCAGCGCCGGCGCGATGAACACCATTGCGGTCTTGAGTTCACTGCGCCCTGCGGACGACCGGTCCGCTGACCTGTTGGCCTTGCGGGTCGCGCCCGCGGTTGGTTGCGCTGTGTTCGTACTCACCACGATTCCCCTCGTTGGGACTGCCCCGTCGGTTGCGACGGAGAGTTCGGCGGTCTTGCTGGTCCCGTACGCTACACGAGTAGACGCAGCGCGGCAAGCCCCTCGGACTATCGAATTATTCACTGGTAGCTGAGCGGCGGTTCCAGTTTCAGGACGGGTATCTATTGGTGTAGATTTCCGGCATCGCTCAGGAAGGAGACCGATGAGCAGTTCCGGTGTCGACTCGCCATTGGCGGGCTCCCGGGCGGGCAGAATCAGGAGCGCCGTCACGCGAGAGGATGTCGCCCAGCTCGCCGGCGTGAGCACCGCCGTCGTGAGCTACGTCGTCAACAACGGGCCACGTCCGGTTGCCCCCAACACGGCCAAGAGAGTCCGCGAGGCAATGGACCTCCTCGGCTACCGGCCCAACGCGAGCGCTCGAGCACTACGCCGAGGCAAGACCGAGACCATCGGGCTCGTCCTTGGCGACAGCCTCAACCCGTTCTTCACCCAATACACCTTCGAACTGGTCAAGGCCGCGGCTGAACGGGGCATGCGCCTGCTCATCGGCGACTCCCGCCAGGACGAACAGCTCGAGTCCGAGATCGTCGACGAGATGATCGAACGTCAAGTCGACGGGCTGCTGTTCGCAACGCCCTACTCCCGCGTCGACACCACCGGCGGACCACATGCCGCCGGCATCCCGACGGTCCTCATCGATTGCCCCGGCCCCATAGCGGGTCAGCGGACGGTGGGGTCAGCCGCTACCCCCGGCGCCCAAGGCTTGGTCCGTCACCTCGTCGACCACGGCCGCCGCAGGATCGGCCTTGTGATCGGTGACAAGGGGTTCGGCAATCCCGACCCGCGCAAGCACGGTTGGCGGCTCGCCCTGCGCGCCGCCGGCCTAGCGGAGGGACCAATCGCGACGGCGCCGTTCACCCGAGAAGGCGGCTACGCGAGCGGGCTCGCTTTGCTCCATTCCGGCTTCGACATCGACGCGGTGTTCGCCAGCAACGACCTCCAGGCGATCGGCCTGGTACGGGCACTGCACGAACACGGGGTACGGATCCCCGAAGACCTGGCCGTGGTCTCCTTCGACGGCACCAAGGAATCGGAATACTGCTGGCCCCCCCTGACCGTCGCGCAGCAGGACCTGACCACTCTCGCCGCTGCGGCGGTTGACCTGCTGACCACTCCGCGAATAGATCGCGGCACCCACATCGAGGTGCCGACGATCTTGAGGATCAGAGCCTCGTGCGGCTGCGAGAACACCACTGAAACCTCCCACCCACCCGTCGATCTACAGCCTCCGCTTTCGGCGAGTCCCCAAGAAAGGAATGACTGATGGGCAACCCCGTCAACACCCTCGTCCATTTGCGCGCCGCCGGTGTCGCGTTAGTCCTCGACCTGCTCGACGGCCAACTGCCGGCCATCGTCCACTGGGGCACCGACCTGGGCGATCTCAACGCCGCGGATGTGACTGCGATGGTGCTCACCGGGGTGCACACCGTGGTGCCCAACCTGGTGGACGAGCCGGTCCGGGTGGCCATGCTGCCCGAACACCACACGGGCTGGGTCGGGCGCCCAGGATTGAGCGGATCGCGGTCGGGTCGCGACTGGTCGCCGCGCTTCACGAGCCACACCGTCCGCGTCGACGGCGAGCTGGTCGCGGTCACCAGCACGCAGCCGTCGCTGCTTTCGCTGGGCCCGAGCCGTATCGAGGTCGGCGCCACCGACGAGGCGGCGGGTCTCACCCTCACGATCGCCATCGAATTGACCGCGAGCGGGCTGCTTCGCTCCAGCGCCGAGCTTGTCAACGTCGGCTCCGAGCCCTACGAGGTGTCCGACCTCGTCCTTGCCTACCCGGTACCACCGGTTGCCAGGCAGCTGCTCGACCTGGCCGGCCGTTGGGGGCGGGAGCGCACTCCCCAGCGGCGCGACTTCACGGTCGGCGCGCACCTTCGGGAGGGCCGAAAGGGCCGCACGGGCCCGGACGCGGCCACGGTGCTGCACGCCGGCGTACCTGGCTTCACCTTTGGTTCCGGTGAGGTGTGGGCAGTCCACACCGGGTGGAGCGGCAACCACACCCACTACGCCGAACGGTTATCCACCGGTGAACAGGTGATCGGTGGCGGTGAGCTCCTGCTGCCTGGCGAGGTCGTGCTCGGGTCCGGCGAGAGCTACACCGGCCCCTGGCTGTACGGCTCCTACGGTGCAGGGCTGGACGAGGTGGCCCGCCGGTTCCACCGGTACCTCCGCGCGCGTCCGCAGCACCCTTCCGCCGAACGTCCGGTCACGATCAACGTGTGGGAGGCGGTCTACTTCAACCACGAACTCCAGCCCCTTCTGGACCTGGCCGAGTCCGCGGCCGGCATCGGGGTGGAACGTTACGTGCTCGACGACGGCTGGTTCGGCTCCCGGCGCGACGACTACTCCGGCCTCGGCGACTGGACCGTGTCGAAGGACGTCTGGCCCGACGGCCTGCACCCACTGGTGAACCGCGTGCGCGAGCTCGGCATGCAGTTCGGCCTGTGGTTCGAGCCCGAGATGGTGAACCTCGATTCCGACGTGGCCCGGGCCCACCCCGAGTGGGTGATGGGCACCGGCGGACGGACCCCGGTGCCCTCGCGCCACCAGCAGGTCATCAACCTCGGCATCCCCGAGTGCTACGACTACATTCGCGACGCGATCTTCGCGATTCTGGCCGAGTACGACATCGGCTACATCAAGTGGGACCACAACCGCGACCTGATCGACGCCGGCACCCGGCCGGAAGGGCGTCCCGGTGTCCACGCCCAGACCGAGGCGATTTATCGGCTGTTGGACGAGATCAAGGCCGCCCACCCGGGGCTGGAGATCGAGTCGTGTTCCTCCGGCGGCGCTCGCGTCGACCTCGGCATCCTGGAGCGCACCGACCGGGTCTGGGTCTCGGACTGTATCGACCCGCACGAGCGTCAGCAGATGATGCGCTGGACGCAGCAACTCATCCCACCGGAGCTGATGGGCTCGCACATCGCCTCCGTCATCTCCCACACCACCGGTCGCAATCACGAGCTCAACTTCCGGGCAGCCACCGCCGTCTTCGGCCACCTCGGCATCGAGTGGGACCTGCGCAGTGCCAGCGAGTCCGACCTCGCGGAGTTGGCCGAGTGGATCGAGTTCTACAAGAGCAACCGCTCCCTGCTCCTCGCCGGGGACCTCGTCCGCCTGGACTTCCCCGACGAGTCCCTGAACGCCTTCGGCGTGATCGCGCCAGACAAGAGCCGAGCGATCTACTCCTTCGCCTCGGTCGATCGATCCGACGTGGCTCTGCTCGGGAGGCTCCGGCTACCCGGTCTGGATCCCCTCCGCCGCTACCGGGTTTCTCCCGTCCTCGTCGGACGAGCGCCCTCCGGCCTGCGGCCGCCACGCTGGTGGGGCATCGAGCGGGACTTCTCGGCCGAGCTCGCGGAACTGACAGGGGGTCACGGTCCCCGCCTCGTGCGGGTCGCCGATCAGCCCGGCGTCGAGCTGCCAGGGTCGGTGCTGGCCAGCACCGGGTTGGCCGACGCGCCGATCAACCCCGACCACGCCGTGCTGTTCCTCGCCGAAGCCGTGGACTGAGCCAGCCGTGAGCGGGCACCAGATCACCGCGATCCATCCAGGCTCGGGGCGCCGGCTGCGCCCCCGCGCGCACGTCGCCTCCGACGCGCCGGCCCTCGACCTGTGCGGCCGGTGGCGGTTCCGGTTCAGCCCCCGACCGGAGCTGGCTACGCCTGATGCCGCCGATCCGAAGCTGGACGACTCGAGCTGGGACGAGATCAGCGTGCCGTCGCACTGGGTGCTGCAGCGACCCGGGGAGTGGGGCAACCCCAGCTACACCAACGTCGCCTTTCCGTTCCCGGTCGAGCCGCCGCAGGTGCCGGACGCGAACCCGACCGGGGACTACCGGCTGGCCTTCGAGGTGCCGCCGGGCTGGCTGGCGGACGGCGCGCGGGCGGTGTTGCGGTTCGGCGGCGTCGAGTCGGTGGCCATCGTCCACCTGAACGGAGTCGAGGTCGGAGTCGTTCGGGGCAGCCGGCTGGTTCAAGAAGTCGACGTCACCCCCGAACTGACGATCGGGCGGAACCTGCTGCACGTCCGGGTCCACCAGTGGTCGGCGATGAGCTACATCGAAGATCAGGACCAGTGGTGGCTGCCGGGCATCTTCCGCGAAGTCACCCTGCTCGCGCGGCCCTCCGGCGGGCTGGACGACGTGTGGCTGGCCTGCGATTTCGACCCCGCCACCGGACGGGGCACGCTGCGTCCGGACCTGCGCGGCGGCTACCCGGTGCGGCTCTCCTGCGCCGACCTGGGTCTGGAGTTGCTGCTCGACGGGCCGGGTGACGCTGTCGACGTCGGTGCCGTGGAGCCATGGAGCGCCGACCGTCCGCGGCTCTACGACGTCACGCTCCGCAACGCCGTCGAGACGGTGACGCTGCGAGTAGGGTTCCGGCGGGTCGAGATCGCGGGCGACGCCTGGCTCGTGAACGGACGCCGGTTGCGGCTGCGCGGCGTGAACCGGCACGAGTTCGATCAGCAGACCGGCCGGGTGTTCAACGCCGACCAGACCTGGCAGGACCTGCTGACCATGAAGCGTCACAACATCAACGCGATCCGGACCAGCCACTACCCGCCACACCCCGACCTGCTGGCGATGACCGACGAGCTGGGCTTCTGGGTGATCGAAGAGTGCGACCTGGAGACTCACGGCTTCGAGCTCGTCGGCTGGCAGGGGAACCCCTCGGACGATCCCGCCTGGCGCGAGTGCTACCTGGATCGGGCAGAACGCATGGTCGAGCGGGACAAGAACCATCCCAGCATCGTGGCCTGGTCGCTGGGCAACGAAGCCGGGACGGGACGCAACCTGGCCGCGATGGCGGCCTGGATCCGGCGGCGCGACCCCGGCCGTCCGATCCACTACGAAGGTGACCACGCCGGCGCCTACACCGACCTCAATTCGCGGATGTACCCGCCCATCGAGGAGTTGGACGACCTCGCCGCCGGCTTGGGCGACAACCGTTCCGGGGTGCTCGGCACCGCGGCCCGGCTGCTGGATCGTCCGATGATCCTGTGCGAGTACCTGCACGCCATGGGCAACGGCGCCGGTGGGATCGCCGAGTACGAACGCACCTTCGACGCCCACCCGATGATCCACGGCGGCTTCGTCTGGGAATGGCGTGACCACGGGCTGCTGAGCCGTACCGCCGACGGCAGGCCGTTTCACGCCTACGGCGGCGACTTCGGCGAGGAACTGCACGACGGCAGTTTCGTGTGCGACGGCATGACGCTGGCGGACGGCACCCCCACGCCGATGCTCGCCGAATACGCGGCGGTGGTCAGCCCCATCAGGCTGGCGCTGTCCCGCACTGCGGTCACGCTGACGAACCTGCGACACGCCGGCACCACCGCCGATTTGGTGATCGGCTGGCGGCGGGAATCGGACGGCGTGTTCGTGGCCGAGGGGACGCTGCGGGCCATCGCCGACGTGGGCGAGGCTGTCAGCGTCGCCCTCCCGAAGGCAGCGCGGTCACCGCGGGGCACGTCGTCCGCCGAGAACTGGCTGACCGTCGAAGCCCGGCTGGCCCAGGACACCGCGTGGGCCCCAGCTGGGCACGTGGTCAGCCGTGCCCAGCTCGGTTTGGACGCGACCCGGCCCGCTCCCCCGCTGGCCCGGCCCACGCAGCAGCCCACGGTCAGCGACCAGGTCGTGAGCCTGGGCGCGGCGAGGTTCGACGCCCGGACAGGCACCCTGCTCAGCCTGGGGCGGGTTCCGCTCGGGGGCCCGTGGCTTGAGTTGTGGCGGGCACCGACCGAGAACGACCGGCTGCGCACCTTCGGCTCCTACGAACTGGCAGACCCTGCCACCACCCGCGGACTCGGGCTGGACGGGCCCTCCAGCGCTGAGCGTTGGCGCCAGGTGGGGCTCGACCGGGTGCACCCACGCGTCGTGGCCGTCGGCATCGAAGACGACACCCTCGTGGTACGCCAGCGAGTGGCGGCTGCGGCCCAGGCCACTGCCGTTGAGGTCGTGTTCCGCTGGCACTGGAGCGGGGAGGAACTCGTTCTCACCGCGGACGCCCAGCCCACCACCGGCTGGCGGACGACCTGGCCCCGGATCGGCATCCACATCACCCTGCCCACCGGCTACGACGACGCTGCCTGGTTCGGCACCGGTCCGAACGAGAACTACCCGGACAGTCGGACGGCCGCCCGGGTCGGGCGCTTCCGGGCGGCCATCGATGACCTTGGCGTTCGCTACGCGGTGCCTCAGGAGACCGGCCACCGGGCCGACCTGCGCGCGCTGACTCTGACCGGTCCGGGGCTGCCGGGGTTCACCGTCCGCACCGAGGCGGTTGCGGGGCACCGTCCCGGCTTCACGCTGTCGCGGCACTCGGCCCACGAGCTGACGGCGGCCGCCCACCCTCACGAGTTGCCGGCCGCTACTGCGACGCACCTGTATCTGGACGCCTTCCAGCACGGCCTGGGTAGCCGGTCTTGCGGCCCCGATGTCCGCCCCGAGCACGCGCTGTACCCGCGAGCGGTGACGCTGGGGGTCTCTTTCGGCCTCGCCTGAGGGAAGGCTGCTGCAGTCGTTCGGATCATTCACCCTGAGGTCGGGTGCGTGACGTGCCTGATTCGGCAGAACCTCACCGCGCCGTGCCCTGTGATGGGGTGGGCGGCAGGCTCCCAAGGTGAATAGGTGCCCCCGACGCTGATTACCTGGCGATCAACCGCGCCAACTGGGACAGCCGCGCACCGCCGCACGCCCGGGCCTACGGCATCGATGGGCTGCTGAACGACCCGAGTGCACTCTCCCAGGTGGTCGCCTTCGACGTCCCGCGGCTGGGCGACATCGCCGGACTCGACGTGCTGCACCTGCAATGCCAGATCGGGACGGACACCCTACGAGAAGGTCGAGTCGCCGCTGTCGGGCGAGTGGAACCAAGGCCTCGGGGAGATCGTCACCGCGGTCCTTGACGCCGGACTCCTGCTCGCTGGCCTGATCGAACATGACAGCGTCCCGTGGGACGCGCTTCCCGGCGTCATGGCGTGCGACCCAGCGACCGGCGAGTACCGGTTGATCGGACCGCCCGGAGCGACTGCCGGCCAGCTTCACGCTTACCGCCTGGAAGCCGTGAGGGCGCTACCTGGGGGTGTCCGGCGGTAGCCTGAGACGGGCGCGTGGCAACGTGCCGTCACGTCCTGAGCCGAAAGCCTGTCCGTTGCGACCTGACCACCGACGACCGCTGGCCTACCTGATGGCCACCGTGCTGCTGTGGGGGACGAGCTTCGCGGTGACCAAGAGCGCGTACGCCAGCTTCCCGCCCATGACGGTGATGTGGCTGCGCATGGTGCTGGCCCTGGTCGTCGCGCTGCCGCTGCTGTGGCGACTGCCGCGCCCTGACTACCGCCGTGGCGACTGGAAGTATCTGGGCCTGTCCGGGTTGTTCATCCCGTGCCTCTACTTCGCGCTGGAGGGCTACGCGATCACGTTCACGTCGTCCAGCCAGGCTGGCGTGGTCGCCGCGGTCATGCCACTCATCGTCGGGTTGGCGGCGTGGGTGTTCCTGCGGGAACGTCCCACCTGGCAGCGCATCGCGGCGATCCTCGCTTCGATGCTCGGCGTGGCGATGCTCTCCCTCGGCGGCGTCGAACAGCAGGCGGTACCCAATCCCGCCCTCGGGAACCTGCTCGAACTGGGCGCGATGGTGGCGGCGGCCGGCTCGACCATCACCATCAAGCACCTCAGCGCCCGCTATGACCCTTGGCTGCTGACCTGCTTCCAGATGGCGGTGGGCAGCGTCTTCTTCGCGCCGCTCGCCCTGGCCCAGGGTGGGACCGACTGGGCCGCCGTCCCCGCCGAAGCGTGGTTGGCCGTGGCCTACCTCGGGGTGGGCTGCGGCCTTGCCGCCTTCGGCCTGTACAACTCCGCGCTCAAGCTCATCCCGGCCACCAGCGCCGCTCTCGCCATCAACCTGATTCCGGCCGTCGCGATGATCACGGGCTGGCTCGCGCTCGGGGAAACCATGAGCCCGCTCCAGATCGCAGCCTGCCTCCTGATCATCGCCGCGGTGGGGTTCGCCCAACTCAGCGTGGGTCCCGCCGACCGGGCGCCGCGCGCGGTGACCTCCCGCTCGCTGCCCGAACCCGCCGCTTCCGGGGGCCAGGATCGGGGCTAGGGTTGGCGTGGGTGATGGATCCCGCCTGGGCTCGTCCCGAACCGCCGTCCGGCTGATGGTTCCTGTGCGTCGTTGGGCGCTTCAGGTGCGCCCGGATTCGTGGAGGTCAGCGTGCCCTTTCATCGCGTGCCGCAGCCCAGCCCCCAACGCATCGTCCCCGCGATCGGCCACCCACTGGTGGTGGGCGTGGTGCCCGGCCAGTCCGAGGTGGTAGCCCTCACCGCCACCGTTTGGGCGGACGCCCTTGGCGGCGTCCCGCTGTTCTTCGGCTACGTCGATCAGAGCCGGACCGTCTACCAGGAGTTTCCCGACGGCACGGTCAGGCACGAATCACTCAACCCTGACCTGGTCGACGACGCCTGGCAGGAGCGTGACCGGCAGATCCGCGAGCACCTTGCCAGGATCCTGGTTGACCATGCGGGTCCGTGGGATTTCCGCTACCTCGCCGGGCGTCCGGACCGGGCACTCACCCACCTGGCTCGGGCGGTGAACGCCTCGGCGATCATGGTCGGGGCCAGGCATCCGTCCGCCACGGAGCGGGTGCGCGAATTCCTCAACGAATCGGTGGCGCTGCACCTGAGCCGGCACCAACACCGTCCGGTCATCACCGTGCCGGTGGCCGTGGTCGACTGGAAGGCCTCGCCCGCGTGGTAGCCGATTCGCACGCTCTTCCCGGACTGAGCCCCGGACGCCTCCCGCTACGGCCCGCCTGGCTGGGGCTCATCGTGGCGGGCGGTTCGGTGGGGACAGCGGCCCGGGCATGGCTCGATGTCACCTTCACGCCCGCCGCTGGCCAGTGGCCCTGGGTCACCTTCTGGATCAACATCGGCGGGGCCTTCCTGCTCGGAGCCCTGCTTGAGCTACTGACCGGCACCGGGCCTGACCACGGCTGGCGGCGCGGCGTCCGGCTGGGTCTGGGCACCGGCCTGCTCGGCGGATTCACCACCTACAGCACCTTGGCCAACCAGACCTTCCAACTCCTGAGCACCGGCCATGCCCTGATCGGTGTCGGCTACGGCGTAGGCACTGTCGTCGCGGGCTTGGCGGCTGCTTTGGGCGCGATCCGGGCGATGCACTGGTTGATGCAGCGGCGTCGAGGAGGCGGCACATGACCGCGCTGTTGGTGGCGCTGGCCGGCGGCCTCGGGGCTATGACTCGCTTCCTGGTGGACACCGAGATCGGACGGCGGACGCCGAGACTCGGCGTGCCGCTGGGCACGCTGGTCGTCAACGTCACCGGATCACTCCTGCTGGGCTGGATCACGGGGTGGTGGGCGTTTCACACCGGCGACCCTGGGCTGAGGCTGATTCTCGGCACCGGGTTCATGGGTGGGTACACCACCTTCAGCACCGCCAGCGTCGAAGCTGCTCGCATGGCGCGTGGCGACCAGAATCTGCGTGCGTCGATCCACGCCGGCGTCGTGCTGCTGCTCAGCGTGACGGCAGCCGCACTCGGCACCTGGCTTGGCAGCCTGTAGTCCGATCAGTCGATGAGCTTCTTACGCAGCATTGACCGGGCTGCCGAGTCCACGCCGCAGGCGGAGACGTAGCGTTCGACCGACCCGTAGCGGCTCTTCATCTCACCCAGCGCTGCGTCCAGGTACTCACGCTTGACGCCGGGCCCGTTGTACTGGTTCGACTTGAGGAATTCCGCCCGGATGTCCGACGAGGAGGCCCCGAGCACGTCCTGAAGCACGGCGGCGACCCAGCCGGAGCGGTCCCACCCCTTCAGACACTGGAAGACGACCGGCTTGTCGGTGTCCGCAATCAGGTTCAAGGCATTGCCGACGCTCTTGCGATTGGCCGAGTTGGCGACGTAATTGCGGTACATCCGCTGCTTCTCAGCAAGGGTGCGCGCACTCCCATTCACGATCCCATAACGCACCCGGCTGATCCCGGGAATGCTGGGCAGCGTGGCGCCCGAAAGGGCGATGGTGGTGCGGACACCCAAGGTCTGCAGAATGTAGCGGTCCATCTTGCTGATCGCGCCGAGCCCGCTGGACCGAAAGACCATGTTGCGACGCATGCGTCCGCCAGCGACCGCGATACCGGAACCTTCGCCGGCGACGTCGCGGAAGTTCTTCGCCCCCTTGAGCCGGACGGTCTTCCCTGCCGGGACTGCCTTCCCTCCGTCTGAAGCAGACCACCAGACCCGTCCGGACAGGCAGGCCTGGCTGCGAGCGCTGTAGGTGCTGGAGCTCGACTCCTTGCCGAGGGGCAAGCCCAAGGCGGCCGCCCCGTTCGCCGCATCGAAGGTGGACTTGATCTTGCCGAAGATGATGCTGGCCCCGGCCGCCGGGGAATAGTACATGTCGGCGTTGGCGAAGCGTTGTTTGCGCCCCCCACTGACGGCATATTCCGCGGACGTCGGCAGGCCCACCGCCGCCTGGTTGAGCAGCCACAATTCCAGGATCTGATCGGAAACATCGTAGGCGCCGAACATCTTGGCTTCGGCCTCGGGGTGCGACAAGACGGACGCAAAGGCCGCACCTGCAATTCCAACCAACATCGACCGTCGGGTGATCAGCATGACTTACCTCCCTGCCTAGCAGCAGCGCGAAGAAAGGGGACGGGTCCCGCGAATGGCTTGACTGTAGACCACAACCGTCAAGCCGAAGGCGAGGGTTCGCGGACCTCGGCGAGGACTCCGGCCGGACCGGCCCCGGAACTCTCGTGTGCGCCAGTTGGCGGCGACGTGACCCGACTGCGCTCGCTGCGAAACGTCGACCCAAAGGGGGCTTACCAGGACGCCCCGCCTGGGGCATACTCCCCGCCATGGGACGAGACATCGAGTCGACCACCTACACCCGCGAACAGCGGCAGCGGTATCGCGAGAAGGTGAAGGTCTGTCTCGACGTCTTCGAGCGGATGCTGGCCACGGGCAGCTTCGCTTTCGACGAGCCGATGACGGGAATGGAGATCGAGCTCAACCTGGTCGATTCCGACTACCGCCCCACCATGGCCAACGCCGAAGTCCTGGCAGCGATCGCAAACCCGGAATACCAGACTGAACTGGCCCGCTTCAACATCGAATTCAACGTCAGCCCCCGCCCGCTCACCGGGCAGAGCGCCGCGGGGTTGGAACGAGAGCTGCGTGCCTCCCTCAATCAGGCCGAGCAGCGGTGCGCCGAGGTGGGGAGCCACATCATCATGATCGGCATCCTGCCCACGATCACCGCCGAGACTTTCGAGGGAGATTGGATGAGCGCAAACGCGCGCTACTCGGCCCTGAACGCCGCGGTGCTTGCGGCCCGCGGCGAGGACATCCACCTCGATATCGCGGGTGACTCTGGGGAGCATCTGGTGCGCTACGCCGATTCGCTGGCTCCGGAGTCTGCCTGCACCTCGGTCCAGCTCCACCTGCAGGTGGCGCCGAATGCGTTCGCGGGGCATTGGAATGCCGCCCAGCTGCTGGCCGGACCACAACTCGCGCTGGGCGCGAACTCGCCCTTCTTCCTAGGCCACGAACTGTGGGCCGAGACCCGGATCGCATTGTTCACCCAAGCCGCGGACACCCGTCCGATCGAGTTGAAGAACCAGGGCGTCCGTCCGCGGGTGTTCTTCGGCGATCGGTGGGTGACCTCGATCTTCGACTTGTTCGAAGAGAACGTCCGCTTCTTCCCGGCCCTGCTGCCCGAGATCGACGATGAGGATCCCCAGGCGGCGTTCCACGCTGGACGGGCCCCGAAGCTGGCCGAAATGCGCCTGCACAACGGCACGATCTATCGCTGGAACCGTCCGATCTACGACATCGTGGACGGCCGTCCGCACCTGCGGGTCGAGAACCGCGTCCTTCCGGCCGGCCCGACCATCGTTGACACTCTGGCCAACGCGGCGTTCTACTACGGTGCGCTGCGGGCGCTGGTCAGCGACGATCGCCCGGTCTGGACGCGGATGTCGTTCGCCACGGCTGAGGAGAACTTCACCTCGGGGGCGCGCCACGGCATCGACGCCACCCTGTTCTGGCCCGGGCGGGGCGAGATCCCAGCGAGCGAGCTCGTGCTGCGGGATCTGCTGCCGCTGGCGGCCGCGGGGCTGACCGAGTGGGGCATGGACTCCGAGATTCGTGACCGCCTGCTGGGGGTGGTCGAGGGGCGCTGCCTGACCGGCCAGAACGGCGCCGAATGGCAGGTCAGGACGGTGCGGGCGTTGGAGTCACGCGGGCTGTCCCGGGCTGACGCCCTCCGCGAGATGGTGGCCGTCTACACCGCGAACATGCACTCCAACGAACCGGTACACACCTGGGAGATCCCCCGTTCCTGATCCGCCGCCGCCCTGGGAGACGTCGGTGGACGCCCAGTCGCGGCGACGCGGCCCGGCCTGCTGGCGCAACGCCCCGCAGTGGTGGAAGTTGGTGGCGTGAACTTCGCTGGAATCGACCTGGCGTGGGGCGAGCGTGCCCCCACCGGCCTGGCTGTCCTCGACCAGGAGGGCACGTTGCTGCACCTCTCCCGGGCCACGACCGACGCCAGTATCGCCGAGGCGCTCGGCGAGTACCTGGCAGGCGATTGCGTGGTGGGGATCGATGCCCCCCTCATCGTCACCAATGCCACGGGCAACCGTCCCTGCGAAGCGGCCCTGAACCACGACTTCGCCCGTTTCGACGCCGGGGCGCATCCGTCCAACACCGGAAAGCCGGAGTTCAGCGGCATCCCTCGCGGGGCGCGGTTGGCGGCCCGCTTCGGCCTGGACATCCACCCAGCGTCAGCGGCCGGCCGGCGCGCCATCGAGGTCTACCCGCACCCGGCCCTCGTCGCACTGTTCCACCTCGGCCGGACGCTGAAGTACAAGCAACGATCCACCCGGCCGTTTCCGCAGGTCCACGCCGAGACCCTTCGCCTGGTCGCCCTCCTTGAGGGCCTCGAGCACGCCCCACTCCCCCTGTTTCTGGCGAGGAACGCCGAATGGGCCGCTCTCGTCGCTGGGGTGACCGGGGCGGTACGCAAGAGTGACCTACGCCGTGCCGAGGATCAGATCGACGCGGTGATCTGCGCGTACGTGGCCATGCTG
The DNA here is from genome assembly GCA_049688555.1 of Propionicimonas sp. Taxonomy (GTDB): domain Bacteria; phylum Actinomycetota; class Actinomycetes; order Propionibacteriales; family Propionibacteriaceae; genus Propionicimonas. The sequence continues at coordinate 3,087 of JBAVKY010000401.1, read as the reverse complement.
GCAGCGACACACCCGGCATCGATCACGACGTATGGGGACTCCGACACCGGGTACATCATCACCCCGACTCTTCCGGAGGGCCTGAGCCCCGCGCCCCGGCAGCCCGTGGCCGCAGCGAAGTCGGAGGCTGGAACCACCGCCGAGCCGGTCACGGCGCTTCCGACGGCGGCTGGAGCGCGGCGCGCGGAGCCCGAGGCGGATCCGGCGAACCTCGTCCGCGAAGCCGTTCAAACGTACGCGGAGATCCAGCCGCAGGTGAACGAGTTGGCGCATCGCCTGGCGACCTGGCTGACCGGGGTACTGGACGATGCGGGGATCAACTATCTGGACATCGCCTGGCGCGGCAAGGGCGTCGCGTCGTTCGCGGCCAAGACGAACCGGACCGTGGACGGACAGCCGCTGTACCCGGACCCGTTGCGCGACATCACCGACCAGATCGGCACCCGCATCATCACGTACGTGACCAGTGATGTCGCCGCTGTGGCGGACCTGGTCAAGGACCAGTTGCGGGTGGTGGACGACAAGGACCTCGGCCGGGCGACTGCCAGCTACGGCGGGTTCGGCTACGTCAGCCGTCACCTTCAGGTCGCCGTCGACCCGGTCTGGCTTGGTGACACGCCGGTCGCGGCGGTGCGCGCTTCCAGCGCCCAGATCCAGATTCGGACGGTGCTTCAGCACGCCTGGGCGGAGTTCGAACACGACATCCGTTACAAGGGGACCATCCCCGAGGAGCTCGCCCCCGACCTGAATCGGCGGTTCACGCTGGCCGCTGGCCTGCTGGAGCTGGCCGACAGGGAGTTCGAGGTCATCCGAGACCGGCTTCGCGCGCGGACGACCGAAGCTGAACCCGAGGCGGACGCGAGCGACCCACGAATCGGGAACCAGGAGCTGGCGGCGTTCCTGGCTGGGCACTATCCGGAGGCGGGTTGGTCACGCACCGACCACTACGCCTGGATGTCCGGGCTGCTGCTGGAGCTCGGGATCACCTCACTGCGCGAGCTGGCGGGGCTGCTGCCCGCGGTCGATTCCGCCGCGATCACCGACCACATGGGCTACCGGTACCCGCCGGGTGCTGTGCGGCGACTCGACGATGCCCTGCTCGCGGTGTTCGGGCCTCGCTACGTCGCCCTGCACGGGAACGCCGACCGCGTCGAACTGCTGCGCACTCGACTGGACAAGCTGCGCGGCGGAGGCACGAAGGAGCCCCGCACCGGCCAGGGACCAGGCAGCTGACGACCCAGGGGCCGGCGGAAGCCGTTTCGCTGGGGATCTCGGGTAGCGCCAATTGTTGAGGCGTACCGTTGAGTCGTACCAGGGAGGAGATCGACATGTCGTTCGTGAAATGGGCTGATTCGAAGACCCAGCGAATGGGGATGTGGGACATCGGCTTGCTCAAGTGGAGTTGCCTGGCCGGCGGAGTACTGCTGGCGCAAGTGGTGCCGTCGCTCGGCCGCGTTGACAAGCGGGTGCTGGCGGCCATCACGATCGCGTTGGCCATCAAGCCGGCCATGGCGGCCTTCGGCGAGAAGCCTGCCGGGCACTGACCCGGCCGGGATCTCGTCCCCGCGACCCCGGCGTTTCGCTCAGAACGCGAGCACGGAGAAGAACGGCAGCAGCGCCGTCATCAGCCCCGTGCTCATCCAGAACATGCCGAAGTTCATGGCGAAGTCCGCCAACGCGGACGCCCGGAAGAGCGGGCTGCCCACGGGGCGCTCCTCATGGCAACCGGCCGTCACGGGAGCTGGGGATGTGACAGCTCCCGTCGAAGCCCCCGGCCCTGCGGAAGCCATTGCCAACTCGCGGCTCACGTGCTCCAACTGGACGTGGGCCGGGCCGCAGGCGCACTCCGGACCACAGGTGCAGCCCGTCCCGCAGGCGCAGGCATTGTTCACCGCGGCCCGCGGCCGCAACGCGCTCCGCAGGTCTAGGACGCTTGCCGCCAGCAGGTAGGTCATGAACGGGACGCCCACCAGCGCGAACACCCACAGGATGCCGCCCGGCACACTCTCAGCCGCCATCCACGCCGCCATGTCCGGACCCATGGTGGGACCCAGGTCGTGACCCATGCCGGATCCCGTGCTGGGAGTCATGTGGGGCCGCTTGACCGCCATCGCCGCGAGATGCCACACCATCGCGGCGAACATGGCGGCGTGACCCGCGTAGTGCCGCAGGAACCTGCGGTCGGCACTGCGTGCGGTGACGATGGCCAGGCCCACGAACCACGCGGTCGCCAGCGCGAAGAAGCCCACGACCAGCGGCATGGGGAAGACCATCACGAACGCCGACCACACCGGCCTCATCACCATCAGCAGCATCACCACGGCCATGACCAGGTGCAGCGCGTTCGAGACCCGCCGCCTCGTGTCCTGGGGACGGGTGAGTTCGTAGACGCACCAGATCGTGCACCACGCGAACAGGATGAGCAGGCCGACGAACTTCACCGGCGTGGCAGCGAACGTAAACACCCAGGACCTCCCCGAACGATCGGGATGCACGGAACCCAGCGGGCCCACCGAGGCAGGCCCATCCGCTGGTAGCCGCACCCTACCGCAGCGATTCGAGGTCGGCGCTGCATCCGCCGGCGTTGTCTGCCAGCCCAACACGGGAGGCCTCGGAGCAGCCCAGATCTGGCAGGGGTACGGCGGGCAACCCAGACCCAGACCAGGTCCGGCCGGGGCCACAGCTCGGACAACCCAGACCCAGGTCCGGGCCGGGGCCACGGCTCGGACAACCCGACCCAGACCCAGCCCAGGGCACGGCAGCCAAACAGAGCCCAAGGTCCGGCAGGCACGGGCAGCCCCAGCCCCAGGTCCGGCAGGCACGGGCAGCCCCAGCCCGGCCGGGGCGCATCGGTGCAGAAAGCATGCGGCCAGCCCAAGCACCCCAGTCCCGAAATCAAGCAGCTGGCGGTGCCGCCACGGGTGTCGCGGTTCCGGGTGTCGCGGTTCCGGGTGTCGCGGTTCGGTCTTGCGTGGGTCTGGCTCGGGTGAAGCGGGTGTGGCGGAGGGGTTGTCGGTGGGGGTCGATGCGGGCCGGTGGGATGGCTTCGGGGATGCCGTCGGCGGCGATCCGGATTTGCCATTGGTC
>JBAVKY010000400.1:0-5983 GCA_049688555.1 Propionicimonas sp. | reverse complement strand
GCGTCGAAGTCGATGCGGAGCGGCATCTGCGCTGCCACCGCTCGTACCCCGGTCACCCCGCGGTCCCACAAGTCGGAGCCGATGGGGTCCCAAGTGAACGATTGGTTGCGCATCGGGTAGGCCAGTGTGGACAAGGTCTCGATGCCAATCCCCGGTGGGAGGGCAGCCCGAAGGATTGGCGTCGAGGCCTGAACGTAGAGCGTGTTGTCGGCGCGTTCTGCCCCTTCGAGCACCTTGGCCACGTCGGCAGCGGACTTGCCTGGCCCGGCGAGCAGGTGGCCGATGGAGGGCATGATTTCTGGAAGGCTCTCTGGCGCGCGTTCGGCCACGCGACGCAGCATCCAGCCGGTTTGTCCGGCGTCGATAAGGTCGACGACGCGGGCCCAGGTGGCTCCGATGGTCGGGGGCGGGTTCTCGTGGAGCAGCTCGGTGATCGTGGCCGAGCGCAGCTCGTGGAGGCCTTTCCAGGAGGTCCCATCTGCGATGATGACGTGCTCGTCGCGGAGCACACCGAGTGCATCACCGACCGTGTCTTGATCTGCTGCGGTGGCCAGGACGGCACCGAGGCGGTCGGCTCCCAAGGAGAGACCGAGGGTGTGTGCGGCGGTGAGCAGGCGGGCCGCATCCCGTTGAAGTCGTCTGTCTGGGTTGGCGAGGCCAGCGACTTGGCCCGCCAGGACTTGGCGTAGCCGCTGACCGGTCGTGAGTAGGGCCAAGAACTCCATGAGGAGTCCCTCGCTCAATGCAAGTGCCTCTTCGACATCCATGCGTTGCGTGATGCCGAGGTCGTAGATCCGTGCGCCGATTTCAACGGCAGTTGCTTCGTCGAGACGGGGTTGGACCACTCGGGTGGCGCCGACCAACAGGCTGGGGTGGAAGTCCTCAGCGCGGGCGGCTCCGAGTAGGTAGGTGTGAGGCACCTCCCTCAGCAACATGGCCGCTCCGGGCCAGGTCATGGTTGCCGGTCGGCCAAGATCGTCGGCTACTACGAGCAGCGGTGCGTGCTCACTTGGGCGCATGAGGCGAACCTGTCGAGCAAGGTCTGCGGCGTCCTGTTCGGTGGCGACTCGTCGAACTCTGAGGACGCGTGCCGCGGGGGTAAGGTCGCGTGCGGCCCGCCAGAGTAGGACCGACTTTCCGGAGCCTGAGGGACCGATAATCAGCACACTCCGCTCATCGGCGAGGCCTTCGGCACAGGCGGTCAACTCCACCGGCCGGACGACGTCGAGGTTGGCGGCAACATGGCCTGGCCGTCCGTCTACGCCAAGGTAGAAGGTCCGCGCCGGAACCGCATCGGGTGTCAGGAAGTCTGCAGGTGCACAGATCCCCAGACGCTGTGCGCGGTCGAGTCCTTGCACGTCGACGGTGTCCTGGATGTCTCCTACCACGGTGTCAATGTCGCTCGTGCGGACCCGTTGGGCGGTATCGACCTGGGTACGACGCTGCTCTGATGAGGCTAGCGCGAAGATCTCGGTCAATCGGCTCACGGCAAGCCCGGCCACCGTGGCGTGGCAGCCGGTCGCTTGAGCCAGGAGCCCTTCGCTCATCTCCCGAACGCGATACGGCAACTGCACCACACGAGCCCGCGTCACGATGTCCTTGGCCCGGTCGCTGTCGTACCCGCGGTCGGCGAGGGCACTGAGCACGCCTTCGATGCCTGGGGTTCGCTGATCGGCGAGAAATCCGGTCCAACCGGTGAAAGTCAGGCCTGATCCGAGGGATCCGTCCGTAATTAGGGTGATCTCGGAGCCGCGTGCGCTGGCTTCGGCGTGAGCGAGGGCCTCGGCGATCGAGCCCGCAGCGAGGCGTCCAAGACCTCCCTCGACTTCCTTCATCTGGACGAAGGTGCGGGCTCCGTTAGCGGCCTCGCAGTCTGCGTCTTCGTACCCCTCGGGGGTGATGCGAACGAAAGGCAGCTCGCCGGCGAACCCAGCGATCAGCAGGTAGACGCAGACGTTGACCTGCCAAGTAACCCCGGCGACGTTGCGTGCGCCCTGCCGAAGGTCCTTCCAAAGGGCTCCCGCGTCCATGGCGCGCCGTGCGTCGAGCTTCGTCGAGGTGGACCCGCTGCCTAGCGGAGGTGTGGACGGCCCCTGCGGCCGGCTTCGAGCACCGTTGTTCGATCGCGCCTTCCCCTGGGGCGCCAGTCGTCGCTCTCGGTTCCCAGACACTACTGATGTCCCTCCACTGGGTTGACCTTCGAGCCGCTTCGTAGTGGCCGATGCCATCTAACCGGGTCAACTGGCACCCCGACCGCCGCCAATAGCCCTGGCGACGGAGCGTCACCTCGCCGCGAGGCACTCGCGGCACCCTCGGGGCTCACGTTTGGTGCTGTGGGTGGTGCCGGTGACCCCGCGGCGGCCAGGTAGGCCAGGGCCGCCGCGCGGGTGCAGTAGGGAGGCCCGTCATGGAGAGGTGGGCGCGAGTCGGGCGCGCCAATCGGTTGGTCCATCTGCGGTCCGATCGTGCTGAGCGATCGCTGCGCTCCAGTCCGCGTCTCTCAGGGCAACCTGGGGATGACTCCCTGGGTAAGTGCTCAGCGGTGTTGAAATCCGCTCGCTTGGGTCGCTCGTTGAAAGGGGGGCGGCCAGAGGACTCGTTGCCGTAGTTGGCGGTGCATGTCGTCGCCCTTCGCCCGACCCCTCGCCTTTCTTGCCAGGCATCACGGTCAGCGGTGTGATGACCGCATCGCTCGGCGAATGCCCGGCAAGGGGATGGGCTGGCGCTGGGGCCGGCAACCGCTCGTGTTCGACGTGGGTCGTAGGGATGAGGACGGTCCAGCCGGGTTCGATGTGGTCGGGGTCGGTGATGCGGTGGCCGCTGGGCTGCCGAATGTGGCGGCTTGCTTCGAAAAGCTCGGGCCAGCGTTCGGGATCGCCGAGCTCGTTCCAAGCGATGTCCCAAAGGCAGTCTCCGGGGCGCACGGTGTACTTGGTGAATGATGCGACGTCGGGGCGGTCTGCGGCAGGCCTGGCCTCGGGGTCGGTCAGGGCTACTCGCCACGTCGACGCAAGCCCAACGGACAAGTGGCCAGCTGCTGTCGGCGCTGATGCGACGACGGCATGGGGCGTCGACGATACAGAGGTGGCCACCGCGGTTCCGGCGGCGGGCAGTGCGACCGCGAGCGCGGTGACCGCGCCGATCAGCTGGGACGCAAGGTGCTGTTGGGGACCGAGGTGCGGCACCGGTAGTCCCCGCAACCGTGCGACGAGGTCGGCGATGACCGACGTCACGAACAACGCCCATCCGGCCCACGCGGCGTACTTGAGGACTCCGAGCAGTAGGGTGCCGTCGTCGCGGCTCGTCAAGGCCCCCCACGCCTGACCCCAACTGGGCACGTTGTCCGGGATCGGGGATCCGGACACCTGCCGCAGCCAAAGCGGGACGCCGATCGTGAGCGCCACGAGAACAGCCAGGGCAAGAAGCCCGCGGACCGTGGCGCTGGCCCGGGAAGCGCTCATGACGGTGCCCCTTCCTACTCGGTGGTGAGGTCGGATGTGGCGGATCCGTGGCCGGTGACCTGGTCAAGGCCGGCGAGCCCGAGGAACACGGTGGGCCGGGTGACGGATGCCTCGACGCGCACCTGTCCGGCCGCGACCGTGACTGTGCCCGTGACGCCTGCCTCAGTGAGCGCGGCCTGCGCAGCGTGCCGAGCGGCGACCGGATCGAGTCGCACCTGCCCGCTCTGCTGCACCTGGCCGACATCGACCTGCTGCGTCGCCGCGCGGGCGGCCTCCCCAGCCACCTGCGTGGCCTGCTGCACGGCACGCAGCTTGGCACCGCCGTCGACGACCAGCCCGACGCAGACGAACAGGGCGAGCACCAGGACGACCAGCATCAGGCTGATCGAGCCGTCGTCTCCTCGTGGCCTCATGGCCGTGCCCGGTATGTGTCGATCGCGGAGGTTGCCGTACTGGTGATCGTGCGTGTTCCCGGCAGGCCGGGGATCGCCAGATCATCGATGGCGACCCGGCACCCGATCGTGGCCGACACCCGGGCTGGGGTTCCGGGCGGCCGGCTCCACTGTGATGTGTCGATGCTCACGGTCGCGGCGGCGCAGTGCAGTCCGGCGCTGGACAGGGCGGCGTGTGCGGCGGCCGCTGCCCGTGAGCGGGCCTGCGCCGCGGTGCTGGCCGCCGACGCGGCCCGTGCTGCTTCGGCTGCGGCCACCTCGACGGTCTGGTCGGCCTGTGCCACTCGACCGGCGAGCACGATCACCAGGCCGATCAGCAGGAGCACCGGAGCCCACACGACGAGCTCCAGCGTCGTCGAGCCACGGTCGCCTGGGAGGTAGGTCGGCACGGCCCTCACCCCTGCCGGCTGACCAGGCCGTGGGCCTGGCGCACCCACACCGAGGCGTCACGCGTCAACGTGAACGTGATCGTGCCGGACTGTCCCGCGCCGGACCAGTCGACTGTCCAGTGGGAGGTCGCGGTCACCGGGTAGCGGCCGGGGGTCTCGTACCGGTGCCCGCACGTGGGAGACGACTCGGCGTCGAAGGACGGGTCGTAGGGCGTGCCCTTGCCGCAGGACTTCTGGGTGCCGTCGCCCATGTCCCACACGACGCTGCGCACCCGGGCGGAAGCCGTGACCGTCACGGAGCCGGCGGAGGCGGTGTCGGTGATCGGACCCCACGTGGTCGGTGACGCCTCCTCGACCCACATCCACGTCGGCAGCCCCAGCAGCGTGTACGTGTCGGGCCCCTCCGGTGGCGTGATCCCCACATGGATCGCGCGCAGGTTCATCCGCTCGATCGCCTGCTCGGCCAGCGTCACCGGGTCCACCAGGACCGGTGCGCCGGCCTGACCGGCGGCTGGTGCCCAGAACGCATGCCCGCCGCCGATGGCGCCAGCCATGGGAGGTGGTTGGCACCAGTAGACCGCGCCAGTCGTGTTCCCCTCCCAGAGGGGGTCATCAGCGGGCGGCTGCGGGGAGAGGCGCTCCACCCAGCACTGCCGTTCCGGCCACCACACCCCCCAGGTGTTGGTGCAGTCGATCGGCTCTCCGCGGTTGGCGCAGGTGCGCTCACCCGGCGTCTTGCGGCCTGCCTGTTCAGCGCCCGGCCGCCCGCTCGACGAGCCGTTGCCGTGACCCGCGTCCCGGGGGCTGATGAGCACGTCACCTTCGGCACCACCGCCGCCCGGCACGAAAGCAATGGGGTCCGAGCCGGGCTGGCTGGCGGCGGAGGTGACCGCGCAGGTCATCGTCAGACCCGCAGCGATGACCACTGCCGCAAGTCCACTCAGCATCGCCGCAGCTCCGGATCCGGGGGACCCTTCATCTCAAGGACTGCCCATCCAGGGTCAGGCAGGTACGTCGTCTTGATCACCGTGTATGAGAACTGTTCGCGGACGCCCTTCTCCTGACTTCCGTCGGGGTAGTTGGTCGTTGCGGCAGTGCCGTCGATGCATGCCTGGACCACCACGGTGGGTGGCTCGGCCTTCAGCCGCACGGTCTCAGGTTCGGCGGTTACGAGCACCACTTGGGCGTTCTTGGGTTCTGCGGTGACGCCCTGGTTGAGGTCGTCCTGCACCTTGAGCAGGCTGGCGTCGAGCAGGTCTCCGGCGGCGACGACGTCGTTGAGGTCGTTCAGGTCGGTGCGTGCCCCCGTGTACAGGTCGAGCCAGGTCTGGCGGAACGCAAGCACCACGCCGCTCGCCTGCTCGAACGCCTCCTGCTGGGCGGGGTCGAGGGTCGACGTGGGCGTCGGGCTGGCCGGGGCGGGCGACGTCGGGGACGCCGACGGCGAGGGACTGCTGGAGGTCGCGTCGCCGCCGGGTTCCGACGATCCGGTGCAGCCCGTCAGCCCGGCTAGCAGCAGAACACCGGCCGCGGCGGCGGTGGGACGGTGGCGGACCATGGGCGCTCCTAGGCGGGGGGTTGCTCGATCGTGCCGGACACGGTCTGGCGGATCAGTGGGGTGGGCAGCAGGGGGACGACCTGCAGCGAGTGGCCGGTGACGGTGACGGTGACGGTGCTGCCG
>JBAVKY010000399.1:0-1765 GCA_049688555.1 Propionicimonas sp. | reverse complement strand
GTGAACAGGGCCAGGTAGGACAGGTACCACAAGTGCAGCCCGGCGATGGGGAACCACCCGCCGAAGCCGTAGACGCCGCCGGTGAAGTAGTGCGGGAGGAAATCCCAGAAGCTGCCCTCGAACGGTGGGGCGTGGTACTGCTGGCCAGTGGTGCTCTCGATGAAGACCTGCGGGGGGCACAGGACGAACCAGCCGACGGTCACCACCGGAACGAGCAGCCTGACCAGCCGCCGCCGCAGGAACCCCGTCGGACGAGCCTGCAGCGCTAGGGAGATCCCGATCCCGGAGACCATCCAGAACACCGGCATGATGAACTGGCTGCCGATTCCCATCGGGTAGGTGAACGCAGCGGTCAGTTCGTCGTTCTTGATGTGCCACGGCTCGAAATCGTCGAACGGACGCGCGCAGTGGTAGGCGAAGATCAACCCGGTCGCCATCACCCGGAGCCAGTCGATGAAGACCAGCCGGGTCGCCCCAGCGGCAGCGGCAGGCTGTGCCTCAGCCATTTCACCTCCCAGCCCAAGCCTAGGTAGACGGTCGCGATCTGGGCTTGTCCGCTCCGGCGAGCGGGCGAGGATGAGCGTCAGCGGACTCGATCCGCAGTCTGAGGCGCGAGCCGAGCGAACCCGAGGAGATCATCATGACCACATTCCGTGTCGGTTACATCATCGGCAGTCTGTCCTCCACATCGGTCAACCGGGTTCTCAGCCGGGCGTTGCTCAAGGTCGCCCCAGCTGAGCTGGAGTTCGTCGAGATCCCGATCGGGGATCTGCCGCTGTATTCCGGCGACCTCGAGCAGGACTTCCCTCCCGCTGTCCGGGCGATGAAGGACGAACTCGCCGGCGTGCAAGCGGTGCTGTTCGTCACCCCTGAGTACAACCGGTCCATCCCTGGCCCGCTCAAGAACGCCATTGACTGGGCAAGCCGTCCGTACGGGAAGAACTCCTTCGACCACATCCCGGCAGCGGTGATCGGCGCCTCGCCCGGCAACCTGGGCACCGCGTTGGCGCAGCAGAGCCTGCGCGGCGTGCTGAGCTTCTGCAATGCCCGCCAGATGACCGCTCCAGAGGCGTACATCAAGTACGACCCGACGGTGTTCCAGCCCGACGGCGAGGTGACCAAGGAATCCGTCCTCACCTTCCTGGCCGAATTCATGACCGAGTTCCGCGACCACATCGAGCGAGTCCTTACCGTGCTCCCGAGGCCGTAGCCGCGAGGCCGCTCAGCGCAGCTGCTTGAGTGCGTCCTCGATGCCGCGGTGGAACGTGGGGTAGGCGTAGATCATCGAGCGCAGGGCCTCCACAGGCACACCGGCGTGGACGGCGACGGCGAGGGCGCCCAGCACTTCGCCGCCGGAGGGACCCATCGCGGTGGCCCCGACGAGCACGCCACGCTCGCCGTCGGCAACCAGCTTGATGAAGCCCTCGTTGCCGACTTTGTGGATCCAGCCTCTGGTCGTCGAGGGAAGCGGGGTCGTCCCGACCTGGACCGACCGCAGCCGCTCCCGAGCCTGCGCCTCGGTGATGCCGATCGCGCCGACCTCGGGATCGGTGAAGGTCACCCGAGGGAGGGCGTGGTAGGACGCGGCTGGCCCGGGGTCGCCGAGGATGTCCCTGATGACGATTCCGGCCTGGTACATCGCCACATGGGTGAACGCGCCGCGACCGGTAAGGTCGCCCACCGCCCACACACGATCGGTGACTCGGCAGCGGTCGTCCACCGGAGCGACTCGCGCGGCCTCATCGACCCCGACCTGGGTCAATCC
>JBAVKY010000398.1:0-6063 GCA_049688555.1 Propionicimonas sp. | reverse complement strand
CGCCAGGACCCCGCGGTCCGCAGGGCGATCGCCGGGATCCCCGAGCAGGCGTGGGTCACGATCTACTACCCCAACGCGATCCTGGACCCCGACACGGGGGAACTGATCTCCGAGGCGCAGGTCGCCGAGACGCAGTACACGGCGTTCACCTCCAAGGCGAAGCCCAAGCAGGTCACCGCCCGGCTGATCGTGCGCCGGGTCCCGGAACGCAACACCAGCAAGCTCGCCGCCGCCGAACAACTGGGCCTGTTCCAGGTGTGGCGCTACCACGCCGTGTTCACGGACAATCCCGCCCCGCTGGTCACCGCGGAGAAGACCCACCGCGGCCACGCGATCGTGGAAGCCGTGATCGCCGACCTGAAGGCCGCCGCCCTGGCAGCACTGCCCTGCAAGTCCCACCCCGCCAACGCGGCGTGGCTGGTCGCCGCGGCGATCGCGTTCAACATCACCCGCGCCATCGGCATCACGGCGGGCGGCCAGTTCACCAAGGCCGAGACCGCCACCGTGCGCAACAAGATCATCAACACCCCGGCACGGGTCTCCCACTCCGCACGCCCCCGAACCCGCCGGCCAAGTCACAGACGCACCACCACGCCCGACCGACTGACAGGACCCCGATCAGGGGGTCACATCACGGATTGAGGCTTGTGTTCCGTGCCAGACGTTCATCCTGCCCGAAGTAGGGTCGAGCAGTGAGCGCCATCTCCGACGGTTCCTTGACCGTTGTGCGTGAGACTGCCGACGAGGCGGTGGCCAACCTGCAGGTCGTGCTCGAGCAGTGCGCGTTGGGTCGGGTGCGCTGTAGCGACAGGACGCGCCGTCCCTCGGCGTCCGCGGTGGCCAGCTTGGCCGGCCTGCTGGTGCGGGGCGATTTCTATTCGGACGAGGCGATCTCTTCCTACGCGTGGCCGCTGCTCATCCAGGCGGGGGGCCTTGCCGAACTCGCGGGAGCACGGCTGCAGCTCACCGCCCGTGGTCGCAAGGCGCTCTCGGCACCGCCGCATGGAACGGTCCGGGACTTGTGGCGCAAGTGGGTCAGCAGCGGTGTCCTCGACGAGTTCAGCCGGATCGAGAACATCAAGGGTCAGCGGGGCGCGAACGTGCTGTCCTCGGTCTCCGCCCGCCGTAGGACTGTTGCCGCGGCCGTGGCCTCGTTGCCCGCGGGCACCTGGGTCGAGGTCGATGACCTGTTCGCGCAGATGCGCCGCACCGGGTTGAACCCGAACGTTGAGCGGAACTCGCGGAGCCTGTGGCGGCTCTACCTGGCGGACCCGCAGTACGGAAGCCTCGGGTATGCCGGCAACCACGAGTGGGAGATCCTCCAGGGCCGGTACACCCTCGCGGTCCTGTTCGAGTACGCGGCCACGCTGGGCCTGCTCGACGTGTCGTTCACCGAGCCGGCCGGGGCGCGTCGGGACTTCGGGCACATCTGGGGCGCCGATGACCTGGCGTACCTGAGCCGCTACGACGGCCTGACCACCGTGCGGGTCAACAGCCTCGGCGCTTACGTCCTGGGGATCACCGACCGGCCCCCGGTCGCCCCGGCATCCACCGCGGCGCTGAAGGTGCTGTCCACCCGCGAGGTGGTCGCGGTTGGCGACCTGACGCCGGGGGAGGCCATGACGCTGTCGGCGTTCGCCGAGCGGACCGCGGAGCGGACCTGGCTTCTGTCGATGGCGAGCCTGCTGGCCGGCATAGTCGGCGGACGAAGCCTCGATGACCTACACCGACTGCTGGACAGCGCCAGCGAGGGCCCCGCGCCGGAGACCGTGACCAGGCTGCTGTCCGACGCGGCCGCGCGCGGCTCGGCCCTGTCCGACCGGGGGGTGGTGCGCCTCGTCGAGTGTGCGGACCCGGCGACCGCCGCGCTGATTGCCCGCGACACCCGAACCGCGGCCTACTGCCGTCTGCTAGGCGATCGGCATCTGGCCGTGGCCGCCGAGCACGACGTCGCGTTCCGCGACGCACTGGTCGACCTCGGGTACGCCCTGCCCCTGGCCACCCACCCGGCCTGATCGTCGAGCAGCGATGCCAACAGATGCGTCACTGCGCCGCGTACCGTCCCGGTGTCGCGGCTGCGCCATACCGCGTGCGGACGCGCTCATGCCATCCGGCGTCGGCCGCGACTGCGGCTAGGGTCCACCCGGGCTGGCGCCGGAGGGCGTTTCCGTGCTCATCCGGCCGTGACGGCGAACCAGCGACCCTCGGGGTCCGCGAATGCGAAGCTCTGCGTGCCCCCGTGCTCGCCTACTTCGCTCGCCTGCACACCACGCCCCACGAGGCCGGCGCGTGTGGCATCGAGATCGTCGACCGCGAAGGCGATCGAGGGTGTTGCGAGGTCGAGCCCGTCTGGGTTGTCCTTCATGAGTTCGAGCGGCACGAGCTCGAACGCGAACGGCTGTTCGGCGAACCCGACCTGCGCGATCGTGAACGTGCCCGCCTCGATGCGCCGCTTCTCGACCATCCCGATCTGGTCGACCCAGAACCTGCGACAGGCTTCCGCGTCGTTCACGTACAGGACGACGTATCCGACTCTCATCTGCGACTCCCTGGGCCCTGCAAGGACGTGGACGCTGGCGCGTCGGGAAAGTCTAGCCGCATGTAGGCCGCGGCAGTGCGGCATAGCCGCGTACCGTCCGGGTCGCGGCAGTGCGGCAAGTAGCCCAGAAGGGCGCAGGGCTGGTGATGGACGTCTTCGGAGCCATCGGCGCTCAACCAGGTCCGTGATGTCGATGCGGTCTACGTCGAGGTCGCGACGGGCGACTTCAATCGCACTTGTGGCTATCGGCCATCCCGCGGCGAGCCCGGTGGGACAGCCCGGGTGGTCGGCCGGTTGACTCGAACTCGACCGCAGCATGCGTCCAGCACACACCGCAACGGTGCAGTGCACATCTCCGAGCCGTCTCACGACCGAGACTTCGAGAAGTACCGCCACCACGCCTCGAACAAGCGCGGCCAGGCATCACCGACTCACGCCGTCCCCACCCCGACCCTGCCAGCTCACCCCCGTCAAGTGCGATCTAGCCTTCACCCACGCCACCGCTCCGGCAGCCTGAACGGCCAACCGGTGTCGACCAGAGCGGCAGCGATCCCGCTCACCACGGAGGGCCCACCGGTCGGGGTGCTAGTCTCCGTTCGAACGCGCCCGACGGGGGTTGTGGAATGGGTTGGGGTTCGATCCCACAAGTGGCATTGCAGGCGTTGAAGTGACGATTGAACAGGAAATCCGCGCCTGGGCGCTGACAAGGCCCGCATGGCAGCAGGACGTGCTCGTCGCGCTGTCACGCGGCGAAACGTACGACCCCCCCGAAGCAATCGCCGAGCTCGCCAACCGCCTCCTCCAACCGAATAGCGGCACGGCCAACACCGCTGCTCAGAACCTCACGCTCGGCACGGCCGAGCCAATGCAGGTCGTGCTCAAGAGCGTCTGCAACGTGAACGGCGTCAACGCGCTTGCCGCCGACCAGACGTTGGCGTTTGCGCCGGGCGGCCTCACGATCATCTACGGCAACAACGGCAGCGGGAAGTCCGGCTACGCCCGTGTCATCAAGGCGATGGTGAGCGCCCGCCACTCGTCGCTCGTGCTGCCGGACGTGTACCAAGACGGCGCACCCGATCCGAGCGCCGAACTGGAGTACTCGGTGGACGACCGAGCACTATCGGAGAAGTTCCCCGCTGACCATCCCGTGCCCGACCTCCAGCGTGTCCGCTTCTACGACGAGTACTGCGGTGACGAGTACCTGAGCCACGAGTCCGCTGTCACGTATCGCCCTTCCGCACTGACCTTGCTGGACGGGCTCATCGCTGTGTGCGGCAAGGTGCGCGAGGAACTGCAACGCCGCATTGCGGAGAGCAACCAGAGGCGCCTGAACCTCGTCCTGCCGCAGGGCACCGCCGCGAGCCGTTTCCTTGCCAGGCTGTCGGTCAGCACAACCGACCAACAGATCGACGAAGCCTGCACCTTCACGCCCGCGGACGCCGAGAATCACGGCAAGACAATTCAAGAAGTCGCGCGGCTGGAAACGAGCGACGCCACCAAGGAGCGTGCTCGCCTACAGACGGCTGCCAGTCAGATCGGGACTCTGCAGGCGCGGCTCACCGAACTTGAGAACGCCGTGAGTGCCGACAGGACGACCGCCTTGGCCAGGCTCAAGGACGACGCCGCGACCAAACGTCAAGCGGCGACGTTCGCAGCCGCGACGTCCTTTGACGAAGAGCCACTGGCGGGAGTCGGCTCGGAGACCTGGCGAGCGTTGTGGCGCGCTGCCCGCGACTACGCCGTCTCTACTCCCGATCATCTGCACGAGTTCCCCGAGATCGGCGATGGCGCCCGCTGCGTGCTCTGCCAGCAGCCCCTTGGAGATGACGCCAAGGACCGCTTCGCACGCTTCAACACCTTCATGACTGACACCACCCAGAACGACGCCGCCGCCGCTGAGCGCCTGTACGCACAATCGCTGGCCAAACTCCAGTCGCTGGACTTCGCGACGCAAGCCACTGCTGCCGCCTTGTCGGCACTCCGCGAGCACAACGAGCCCCTGGCTGCCGCCGTGCAGGAGCGGCTGGGCAGGCTGGAAGGTCACCGCGACAAGGCGCTGGAGCACTTCACCGCAGATGCGCCAGCGGTTGCCCCGCTCGCGGCTACCACGCTCGGAACCCAGCTTGACGAGTTCGCCACATCCCTGACAGCCAAGGCTGACGCGACCGACGTCGTGGGCTTCCAGACGGCACTCGCGACAGCGAAGACCTACCGCGATGCGCTCTCTGCTACCCAGCGGCTCAGTCAGGCCTCGGCTGAACTCAGGGCCGAAGTCGTCCGCCAGAAGGAACTCGCCAAGCTCAACAACTCGCACGCGGCAACCGACACCAAGGGCATCACGCGCAAGGCGACCGAACTCACGACCGCCTACGCCACCGAGCAGATCCGCGACAACTTCACGCGCGAGACCGATCGAATGCGCCTACACAAGGTGACCCTCAGAGACATGGGCGGGCAGAAGGGGCAGGTTCGGCAGATACCGGCGCTGGTCGGCGTCAGGCACAAGGATGGGACTGCGCGCGCCGTGCTGAGCGAGGGCGAGCAGACGGTGCTGGGTCTAGCCGGCGCCTTCACCGAGGCGGAGTTCGACGCCTCCAAGTCCGCTGTCGTGTTTGACGACCCCGTGACCTCACTGGACCACGTGCGGCGCGACAAGGTGGCAGAGCGGCTTGCCCAGTTTGCCAAGTCGCGGCAGGTCATCGTGTTCACGCATGACGTTGCCTTCGTCGCCGAGCTATTGAGGTCCGCGGCTTCGGTTGACGTCAGCGTCACTGCCCGCACCATCCAGCGCCGCGGCGAGATGCCCGGCCTCGTTGCAGACGGCTTCCCGTGGAAGGCGCAAGACATCGGCCAACGCATGAACACGATCCAAGGCGAGATCGCCAAGCTCGGCAAGGAGCGCCAGAACCTTGACGAGGATGAGTACGAGAAGCGCGTCAACGAGGTAGCTGGGCACCTTTCGGAGACTTGGGAGCGCACGGTTACGAGCGAGATCATCAATCGCGTGTACGACCGGAGCAAGTGCGAGGTTCGCCCGCAGATGGTGCGGATGCTCGCCAAGATCACCCAGGCCGACAACACCGACTACCAAGAGGGCTACGGCAAGACGTCCAAGTGGGCATTGCGGCACGACAAGGCCGAGGAGACCAACTACGTGCCGCCCGAGCCCAGCGAGCTTGATGCGGAGTACGCGCGCCTCAAGGAGTGGCAGAAGCGCATCAAGGGCTACCAGCAGTAGCTGCCGAGATGCCGGTTGTCCCAACTGCTGGGCCGGTCCGGCTGATCTGGCGCAAGCGGCCGGGCAGGGCATCGAGCGGCCCTGCGCGGAACCTGTCAACCTCTTTGAGACACGTTCTTTGGCGGGTTACTGAGCTTGGTCCTCCTTGTCCTCGGGCTTGTTGATCCAGACCGCGCTGGGCAGCTTGGGGGGCTCGGGTGGCTTGCGGACGAACCGTTCGGGGTGCGCGTCGTGGGCGGCGTCCAGGACGCGTCCGCGGGCCTCGCGGACGGCGTGGGCGCGGCCG
>JBAVKY010000397.1:0-2968 GCA_049688555.1 Propionicimonas sp. | reverse complement strand
GAAAAATTCAATATGGAAATGATTGATGATTTAATTCAAGATGGATATGAAGACATTGATAAGCAGGATTCCAGAGTTGGAATAGAAAAGTGGGAAAAAGCGTGGAACATGATAATAAATATTGTTCCTCCTCAGATAAAATCTGTTACGGATGCTGATAAATTCATTCCCGTTCTAACACAAAGTATTTTTAATTGGTGTCAGGATTTTGTAATGGAGTTAGCTAATGCAGCGTTGGAAGATAACTCTGTTCATATGAAGAGGATTAAATACTGCCATGATTTCTGCCGGATTTTCCCTAATTCGGATGAGTCAATAATAAAAAATATGCTCAGAGCAGAAGCTGAATCATATACTGAGCTTGGGGATATGGAAACAGCAAAAAAACTATCCCAGGGATAAATTAAGTGGTTTCCGAAAAATTTCTGCGGTTATATTGACGGGGAGATAAGTACTTGTGATTTTAAATGCGAAGTTATCTATCAAGACCTTGATTTAAGACCTTGATTTTATTACTCCGCTTTCTTTGCTGAAAAGGTAGAACTGTCTCCGCGGTGGAATATAAACTCGCCTTCGAGTACATCTTTTTCTTTTATCCTGACCCAACCACTACCAAAGACATGGTCGCACTCATCATTTCCGTCCCAGGTGAATTCAAATTTTTTGCCATCAGCGTAATCAACGATTCTCCCATCTATTTCACCTCACATTCCGACCCCCCCTTTTATTTTCCCCTGAATTATGGTTCAATTACCATAATTTCTGTTTAATCCCACCTCTTTACTTTTGGAAAAAGCTCAATCACTTCATTTTGTTAACCAAGTTTTCAGTAAAAGCCACATAGCTACCGCTACATATTTTCCGAAATATAATCTTTTATTCAGCCTTATTCAGCAAACTCACCCAGACTCGAGATTCAAGCCCAGTAGCTGTAGCAACTTGTTCAGGAGATCTACTTTACCATTTTTTGGAATAACCATACGCTTTCCATCTATAGTCATAATGTAATGGAAGGAAAGCAATCTCAGCATTTTTTCTGCGGTAGGGTTTTTCAGGATAGATCTTCCAAAATCAATACGTAATGGCTCATTTTCCTTTTTCAGATTTTCTCTTGCAGTAATCCTCATAAGTACCCTTACTAACAAGGAAACATGCAACAGCATCAGCAATGCTTCAATACGCTCTGGTTTTTCCAGGAATATCCTGTAAAACATAGAAGGTTTTTTCAATTCTTCAAAGTTCGTTTCAACAACTTGTTGATTTTTATATAATTGAAATATTTCTTTATCGTTTTTTGTATCGGAGGGAACATTTGTAATCAGTACTACAGTTTCCAATGAATGACGGCGTTTTTCCACTTTTTCCTTGTTTTGCTCAAGGCTTTTGAGTTTAACGTAAAATTCACTGATGATTTCTAATTTTTGTTGACTCTTTGAAGGTCTACCTATCGGTCTTTTTTCAATAGTTTCTTCTTGAATTTCAAATTTGACATTGAATAATGAAGGTTTATACTTTTTGGCAAATTCATCCATTGCTTTCTTGGCATCTGCTTCGCAAGCAAATGGTTTTTTAAATTCTTTCTTTATCCCTTCCTCAATTTTTTCTTTTTCTTTTTTAATGTCCTTAACTATCTTTTCATCACCATCAAGGTTTCTAAAAACGACTAATCGACATTCATTTCCATGAACAATTTTATCAAAACCTTGTACTTCGTACTTTGTTGCTCTTTTAGATTCTTCATCTTTACAGCAAGGTCCTACGTATTCCCATTCATTGAGTGAATAAGCCTCTTCTACGGTTTTTTCTGCAATTCTGGAACAAAATTTCTCTGGACATCTGGAGATGAAACTGAAAGGATTTGTTTTTTCGAAAAAAATCTCAAAATTATTTTTACTAACCAATTTCGAATCTGCTATGAAGATTGAATCACTATACATTTCACCAAACAAATCCCTGAAATGGCGCATAGCATCTGGAATCCAAACAGTATCAGCAGTGTTTCCATCAAGTGTTTCTGTGTAAAGAGGAATGCCTAATTCGTTTGTGATCATTCCACTCATTACTTGTTTTTTATCAGGACGCTTATCTTTGCTATAGCCGTAAGTGACCTTTAAACCTTCATAATTTTCCTCTTCACAAACCTTGGCATCTCCATAATAGACATGAGATGTAGTATCCACCTGGAATATCCGACCGAATGGTATTTTGAAGTTTGCAAAAACCTGTGATATTATCATGCTGAAAAGACTCGTGCAACCTGCTTCATGAACTCGATCCAGCAACAGACCTAAACAATGATCATTGAAGTATGAGTGGGGATAATCTTTGCCAAAAACAAGCTCAATATCCATGAATTCAACAATTTCTTCAACAGAGCATAAAGGATATCGTTTATCTGCACGAAAAAAAGGAGTTAACACTATACTCAGTGCCAGAGTTCCTGGCGGAACTCTCCACTGATCTCGATCCCATTGGATATTGTTATTGATAACGGCTTCAAAAGTAAGTTGATCTAAATAATGTTTAGGAGCCAAAACTGTGAATGGGGTCGTTTTTGTCTGTGCAAATTCATTTGTATTTAAGTGTTCGGAAATGTTATTACAGTTGGGAATGTTTTTCATGAAAGAAAACTCCCTGTTTTTATTTTAGAGTTTATAGAATTTGTTTGTTATGTCAACTAATATATACAGGGATTTATAAAACACAATTCCTTGGAAATAAAATGGAGAAGAGCATAATTTGTAAAAGTTAGGAGAAGAAGAAATTAGGCCCTTTCATTAAGAGGGGGTCGAAATGTGAGTTATAATGGAATTATAACCATAAAAATTGGAACCGAAACAATTAAGCAAATTCAACTGAATTTGCAGGTTTTACCGATTGTACTTTCCAAGCCTAACCTAGCTTGACTTTGTCACATTTCCTTTTCACATCTACCGCGAAGTATAATTTTATCCCTATAAATATAAGG